>NZ_BAAGDE010000064.1:0-33163 GCF_054660795.1 Mycobacterium sp. MUNTM1 | reverse complement strand
ACGCGGGGAGGTGGGGGTCTGCGGCGTCAACTAGCCTGCTGCTGACAGGGCCGGGACTGCAATACCTGCGCAAGACTGCAAGACCCATGGAAGGGGTGACCGTGGAGGTCAAGATCGGTATCACGGATAGTCCGCGCGAGCTGGTCCTCGCCAGCACCCAGACGCCCGCCGAGATCGAAGAACTGGTCAGCGCCGCCCTGAGCGACGGCTCGGGCCTGCTGCGCCTGAGCGACGAGCGGGGCCGCCGCTTCCTGATTCACACCAGCAAGATCGCCTACGTCGAGATCGGCGTCGCCGACGCCCGCCGGGTGGGCTTCGGGATCAGCGCCGAATCCGGCAAGCACGCCGGCAAGGGGCGTTAGGAGCGGGTCAGCGGCACGTGTGACAGTCCGCCCCAGGCGAACTGGACGGTGCCGTCGACGGCGTCCGCCTTGGAGATCGGTCGGTCCGAATCCAGCCAGTACCTGGCGCAGTCGACGCTGATGCCGACCAGCCCGACCGCGATCATCCGGGCCCGGTGCGGATCCAGCCCGGAATCCTCACTGATCAACGCGAAGACCGCGTCGATGCAGGATTCGGTGGCGACGCGCACCTGGGCGGCCACCTCGGGTTCGGTGACGTAGTCGTTCTCGAAGATCAGCCGGTAACCCTGGCTGTCGTGCTCGATGAAATCGAAGAACGCCTGCACCGCGGAGTGCAACCGGCGCCGGTTGTCGGTCGTGGTGCTCAGAGCGTTCTGAACGCCCGAGACCAGGTTCTCCACATGCCGCGCCAGCACCGCCAGATACAGCTCGAGCTTGCTCGAAAAGTGTTGATACAGCACGGGTTTGCTAACCCCGGCACGATCGGCGATCTCGTCCATGCCTGCCGCGTGGTAGCCGCGGTCGACGAACACGTCGCTGGCCACGATGAGCAATTGACCGCGCCGCTCGTCGCGGGGCAATCGGTTGCCCCGCCGGTTGGAAACCGCGGATCCGTCCGCCGGCCGACCGCGGTCAGCCGATCTGACGGCGCGCCGCGCCGGCGCCTTGGCGAGTTCGCTCATCGATTCCTCATCTGATTATCGGCGGCCGGCCGTCGGTAAACCGGGGTCAGCCGCTCGCAGCCCGTGGAAAAGACCTTACTACCCGCCCGCTCGATGCGACCGTCATCGCGGTCGTCGCCGCAGGCAGAAGCGGTGTCGGACGGCGGATTCGGGCGCGCCACGGACGAGGCGGGTGCCGGGCTGTGTAATCCTGGGGAAATGACTTGCCCGCGCCCCCCGCGCAGCAGCGGTCGCGTGCCGGTGCTACGCGACGAGTGGCGCGAGCCCCTGCGGGCGCTGCGCGACCCCCTGGCGCGGGAACCCGGACGGGTCCGGGCCGACCGTGAACGGCCGCGCCAATGGCGCAAACAGACCTGGCTCGGGCGGTTCGTATCCACTTACGGGTGGCGCGCGTATGCCCTGCCCGTCCTGGTGGTGCTCACCGCGGTGGTGATGTACCAAACAGTGACCGGCACGGGCGCGCCGAAGCCCACGGCCAGCCAGCCCATCCAGAGCCCGCCGGCGATCGGCGCGGTGGGCACCACGATCATCGACGCCCCGCCGCGCGGGCTCGCCGCGTTCGACGCCAACCTGCCGGCCGGGACCCTGCCCGACGGTGGACCGTTCACCGAAGCGGGCGACAAGACCTGGCATGTCGTGCCGGGCGCCACTCCGCAGATCGGGCAGGGCACCGCAAAGGTGTTCCGCTACACCGTCGAAGTGGAAAACGGCATCGACCCGACCATGTTCGGCGGCGACGACGCCTTCGCCCAGATGGTCGACCAGACGCTGGGCAATCCGAAGGGCTGGACGCACAACCCGCAATTCGCGTTCATCCGGATCGACAACGGCAAACCCGACTTTCGGATCTCGCTGGTGTCGCCGGTGACGGTGCGCGAGGGCTGCGGCTACGAATTTCGGCTCGAGACCTCTTGCTACAACCCGGTGTTCGGCGCCAACCGCGAGGCGCGGGTCTTCATCAACGAGGCGCGCTGGATACGGGGAGCGGTGCCGTTCGAAGGTGACATCGGCTCCTACCGGCAGTACGTGATCAACCACGAGGTCGGCCACGCCATCGGATACCTGCACCACGAGCCGTGCGAGCAGCAGGGCGCCCTGGCGCCGGTGATGATGCAGCAGACTTTCTCCACGGCGAACAACGACGCCGCCCAGTTCGACCCCGACGTCGTCAAGGCCGACGGGAAGACCTGCCGGTTCAATCCCTGGCCGTACCCGATCGCCTAGCGGACCGCCGCTTGCTCCGCTGCGTGCGGTTGGCATTGATCTCGTCGCGGTGCGCCATCGCCCACTCGGCGAGGGAGATCACCAGCGGTAGCAGCGTTCGCCCGAGCTCGGTCAGCTCGTATTCCACTCGCGGCGGCACTTCGGCGTAGGCCGTGCGCTCGACCAGGCCATCTTCGACCAGGTGTTTGAGCGTCACGGTGAGCATCCGCTGCGAAATGCCCGCCACGGACTCCGCCAACCCGCCGAACCGCATCGGTCCGCCGCGCAGCGTCCCGATCACCAGCAGACTCCACTTGTCGCCGATGCGATCGAGCACCTCCCGGACCGCGCCGCCCTCGGGTATCCGCGGCGTCTTTGTGATGTGCGTCATAGCGAAGTCCGCTTCCTGGATGCATACATCGATGTGCCTTTTGTGAGGGTCCCATCGCTGACACACGATGTGGTTACACACAAATGGTAAGGATTGGGGACTGCCGTGAACATCGCACTGTGGACGGCGCAGGGCCTGCTCGCATTCGTCTATCTCGCCGCGGGCGGGCTCAAGCTCATTCGATCGCGCGAGCAACTTGTGGCAACGGGCCGGCTCGACTGGATGAAGGACAACTCGGACGCGGCCGTGAAAGCCGTCGGCGCGGTCGAAATCCTCGGCGCGCTCGGCGTGATCCTGCCCGAGGCGACCGGCATCGCCCGCATCCTGACCCCGATCGCTGCGGTCGGCCTGGTCATTGTGCAGATCGGGGCACTGCGCGTCCACCTGACCCGTAACGAGCGGCAACCTTTGCCGATCAATGTGATGCTCCTGCTGCTCGCGGCCTCTGTCGCGATCGGCCGATTCGTGAGCTGAGCCAACCCGGCCCGCGCGCCGCCTGATTGCCGCCGGTCCGTCCGGCTGCTGAGATGGTGGGGAGAACCCAATCGAGGAGATGTTCGCAAGTGTCGACGCCGCTGCCGCCCCTGGTGGCACCCGCAGACCACCTCAGTAGCGACGAGGTGGCCCGCTACAGCCGGCACCTGATCATTCCCGGCCTGGGCCCCGATGGGCAGAAGCGGCTCAAGAACGCCCGGGTGCTGGTGATCGGCGCCGGCGGGCTGGGCGCGCCGACGCTGCTCTACTTGGCGGCCGCCGGCGTGGGCACCATCGGCATCGTCGACTTCGACGTGGTCGACGAGTCGAACCTGCAGCGCCAGATCATCCACGGGGTGGCCGACGTCGGACGGTCCAAGGCCTCCTCGGCGCGCGACTCCATCGCCGCGATCAACCCGCTGGTCGACGTGCGGCTACACGAGTTCCGTCTGGATTCCACCAACGCCGTCGAGTTGTTCGGCCACTACGACCTGATCGTCGACGGCACCGACAACTTCGCGACCCGCTACCTGGTCAACGACGCGGCGGTGCTGGCGAAGAAGCCCTACGTGTGGGGCTCGATCTACCGCTTCGAGGGCCAGGTCTCGGTGTGCTGGGAGGACGCCCCCGACGGCCGCGGACTCAACTATCGCGATCTCTACCCCGAGCCGCCGCCGGCCGGCTCCGTCCCGTCCTGCGCCGAGGGTGGCGTGCTGGGCATCGTCTGCTCCTCCATCGCCTCGGTGATGAGCACCGAAGTGATCAAACTCATTACCGGGATCGGCGACTCGTTGCTGGGCCGGCTGATGATCTACGACGCGCTGGAGATGACCTACCGCACGATCGCGATCCGCCGCGATCCGTCGGATGCGTCGAGGCCGAAGATCACCGAGCTCGTCGACTACGAGCAGTTGTGCGGCGTGGGGCCCGGGCTCGCCGCCCACGACGACGCGGACGCCATCACGCCACGGGAATTGCGCGACTGGCTGGATTCCGGCAAGAAGCTGGCCCTGATCGACGTGCGTGAGCCGGTGGAGTTCGACATCGTCCACATCGACGGGGCCCAGCTGATTCCGCAGTCGTTGATCAATTCCGGCGAGGGTCTGGCAAAGCTGCCGCAAGACCGCCTGCCGGTGCTGTACTGCAAAACCGGGGTTCGCTCGGCCCAGGCGCTGGCGGTGTTGCGCAAGGCCGGCTTCGCCGACGCGGTGCATTTGCAGGGCGGGATCGTGGCATGGGCGCAGCAGATGCAGCCCGACATGGTCATGTACTGACCCGTAACGCTTGTTGGACTGGGGCGACCCGCCGCTGCGCCGACTGGCGGCGACCCGCCGCCAAGCTCGCGATCGCCGCTTGTTGGACTGCGGCGACCCGCCGCGCCCGGCTTCGCCGCGCTTGCGATCGCCGCTTGTTGGACTCGTTTAGAGTACCGGTGTGACAGTCGAGCCACCGCCGGATCATGTGCTGTCGGCGTTTGGTTTGGCCGGCGTTAAACCCGTCTACTTGGGGGCCAGCTGGGAGGGCGGCTGGCGGTGCGGCGAAGTCGTCTTGTCGCTGGTGGCCGACAACGCGCGCGCGGCGTGGTCCGCGCGGGTCCGCGAGACCCTGTTCGTCGACGGCGTCCGGCTCGCCCGGCCGGTCCGTTCCACCGACGGGCGCTACGTCGTTTCCGGTTGGCGGGCGGACACCTTCGTCGCCGGCACACCGGAGCCCCGCCATGACGAAGTCGTCTCCGCGGCGGTGCGGCTGCACGAGGCGACGGGCAAACTGGACCGGCCCCGATTCCTGACCCAAGGCCCCACGGCGCCGTGGGGCGACGTCGACATTTTCATCGCCGCCGATCGCGCGGCCTGGGAGGAACGGCCGCTGGCGTCGGTGCCGCCGGGCGCGCGGGTGGCCCCGCCGACCGCGGACGCCGAGCGATCGGTGGAGCTGCTCCACCAGCTCGCCACCCTGCGTAAGCCGACCAAGAGCCCCAACCAGCTGGTACACGGAGACCTCTACGGCACAGTGCTTTTCGTCGGCACCGCGGCGCCGGGAATCACCGACATCACCCCGTACTGGCGGCCGGCCTCGTGGGCGGCCGGCGTGGTCGTCATCGACGCGCTGTCCTGGGGCGAGGCCGACGACGGTCTGATCGAGCGCTGGAACGCCCTACCGGAGTGGCCGCAGATGTTGTTGCGGGCGTTGATGTTTCGCCTCGCGGTGCACGCACTGCACCCGCGGTCGACGGCCGAGGCGTTCCCCGGCCTGGCCCGCACCGCGGCGCTGGTCCGGTTGGTGCTCTAGCGTTCGCCGGGAAACTCGTAGCGGACCTCGCGCAGCGCGATCCTGCCGTCGGTCGCCAGCACGCCTTCGGCGCGCAACAACTCCAGCTGCCGGGTGGTCAGGTGCCGCGCCGGGCGCCCGGAGGCGGTGATCACGCGGTGCCAGGGCAGGTCTGAGGAGTCGGTCCGCATGATCCAGCCGACGATGCGCGGGCTGGAAAGCCCCGCGACAGTGGCGATGTCGCCGTAGGTGACCACCCGGCCGGATGGGATTTCGGCGACCAGCGCACGCACCCGCTCGACCTGCTCGTCGGTCACCGGCGCCATCCTCAGCGCGCTTCCAGCAGTTCGCGGGTCAACGCGGCGACCTCGTCGGGCTTGGCGTAGGGCACCATGTGGTTGCAGTCGAAGTCCAGCAACCGGAAACCCGAACCCAATCGCCGCGCCAAGTCGTCGATCAGTTTGTCGGTGACATAGGGCGGGGTGGTGCGCTTGGCCCGCACCAGGACGGTCGGGGTCGTCGCCGGCGGCAGCACGGTGTCGCGGGCCAACTCGCTCCAGTACGCCATTATCGCCGGCAGGCTGACCCGCCAGCCGTAGCGCCCGCCCGGCAGCACGATCAGGTGCTCGTCGAGCTCGGCGTCCAGCAGGGCGGGCTCGACATCGGACCAAGAACCGTGCACCTTCTCCAGGCGCGCCTCCTCGGCGTTCGGATAGTCGGGCGAGGACAGCATCGCTTCGGCGATCTCGCGCATCCAGTCGCCGTCCAGCCCGACCGCCGGGTCGAGCAGCAGCAACCCCGCCACCAGGCCGGGGCGGGCCGCGGCCAGGTGCATCGCCAGCCCGCCGCCGAACGAGTGGCCCACGATCACCACCGGGGTGTCGGGCTGCTCGTCGAGCAGCGCGGCCAAGGCCACGACGTTGGCGTCGATGGTCCACGGCGCGGCCCACGAGGAGCGGCCATGGCCGACCAGATCCGGTGCGGCGATGCCGATCCCGGGCAGAAAGCCGGACAGATGCTGCCAGCGCTGGCCGTGGCCGGTCAACCCGTGCAGCGCCAGGATCCGCACCGGACCGGGCGGGCCATAGCGGTGCACATGCAACTTCGCGGTCACCCGTCGATGGTGCCAGCCGACGCGATCACGTCGCGCGGGCGGGCCTCACCGGTCGTCATCCCGATCGTCCTCGTTGGGCACGATGTAGGCCTGCTCGATCACGTCGGCCTCGTTGGCGTCCCAGTCCCGGGCGGCTGCCACGTAGTCGGTGTCCAGGCCGGTCTCGTCGTCGGAATCGACGGACCGCAATTGTTCTATCGCGTCGCCTTCGGGCGCCTCGTCGACGGGAAAGCCGCGTTCGTCGTCCTGCATGGTCTTGCACCCCTCCTTCCGGTCTGCTCCGCGCTCCGGCCTCCAGGGTAGAAGCCGGCGGCGGTTTCGGCCTGACGAAACTTGTCACACCCTGGTGATTGCATGCAGCCATGCCACACACCTGGGACACCGATGCGGATGCTCTGCTGGCGCCCGGCTCGCGCGGGGTCGTTCGGGTTCTCGGTGGGCCCGGCACCGGCAAGAGCAGCCTGCTGATCGACGCCGCCGTCGCCCAGATTGACGCCGGCGTCAACCCGGAATCGGTTCTGCTGCTTACCGGTTCCGGCCGGATCGGGATGGCCGAGCGCAGCGCGCTGACGACGGCGTTGTTGCGCGCGCGATCCACCGGCGCAGGCCGGGCCGCCGTGAGCGAGCCGCTGGTGCGGACCGTGCACGGGTACGCGTACGCGGTCTTGCGGCGCGCCGCCGAGCGCGCCGGCGAGGCGCCCCCGCGGCTGGTCACCAGCGCCGAACAGGACGCCATCATCCGGGAGCTGCTGGCCGGAGACCTCGAGGACGGGCCGCGCGCAGCGACGGCCTGGCCGGCTCAGCTGCGGCCCGCGCTCGGCACCGCCGGCTTCGCCACCGAACTGCGAAACCTGTTGGCCCGCTGCGCCGAACGTGGCGTGGATCCCCAGGAACTGGAGCGGCTTGGGCGACGTTGCCGGCGCCCGGAGTGGACCGCCGCCGGCCAATTCGCGCGCCAGTACGAGCAGGTGATGCTGCTGCGCGCCGCGGTGGGCACGGCCGCGCCGGAGGCCACCACACCCGCGCTGGGCGCCGCCGAATTGGTCGGCGCCGCGCTGGAATCGTTCGCCGTCGACCCCGACTTGCTGGCCGCCGAACGCGGCCGGATCCGCCTCCTGCTGGTCGACGACGCCCAGCAGCTCGACCCGCAGGCCGCCCGCCTGGTTCGGGCGCTCGCGGCGGGCGCCGAGCTGGCGCTGATCGCCGGGGATCCCAACCAGGCGGTCTTCGGCTTCCGCGGTGGCGAACCCGCCGGGTTGCTCGGCGGCGACGCGCCCTCGGTGACGCTGACGACATCGCACCGCTGCGCCCCCGCGGTGGCGCGCGCGGTCAGCGGTATCGCGGCCCGGTTACCGGGCGGCAGCAGCGGCCGGCAGATCGACGGCGCCGGGGCGGGGGAGGGATCGGTCGCGGTGCGGCTGGCCGCGTCGGCGCACGCCGAGGCCGCGATCATCGCCGACGCGCTGCGGCGCGCCCACCTGGTCGAGGGGGTGCCCTGGTCGCAGATGGCGGTCATCGTCCGGTCGGTGCCGCGGGCCGGTGCGCGATTGCCGCGCGCGTTGGCCGCGGCCGGGGTGCCGGTGGCCGCGCCGGCCGTCCCCGGGCCGCTGTCCGAGGAGCCGGCCGCGCGCGCCCTGCTCACCGTGCTGCTGGCCACCGCAGACGGGCTCGACGGGCAGCAGGCGCTGGCGCTGCTGACCGGCCCCATCGGCCGTGTCGATCCGGTTTCGCTGCGCCAGCTGCGCCGAACACTGCAGCGCGCCAACCCCGATCGCGCACCGGCGGACTTCGCCGACCTGTTGGTCGAGGCGCTGTCCGGTGACGCGACGCCGGCGGGTCCGCGGTTCGCCCCCCTGCGCAAGGTCCGCGCGGTGCTGGACGCGGCCGCGCGCTCACACCGCGCCCGTGACGACCCGCGCTACACCCTGTGGGCCGCCTGGCACCGGTCTGGGTTGCAGCGCCGCTTGCTGTCGGCGAGCGAGCGCGGCGGTCCCGTCGCGGCTCAGGCCACCCGGGATCTCGAGTCGGTGACCGCGTTGTTCGACGTCACCGACGAGTACGTGTCGCGCACCTCGGGAGCGTCGTTGCGCGGTCTGGTCGAGCACATCGCCGCGCTGGCGCTGCCGGGCGCCACTCCCGAGCCCGTCGCCGCGGCCGAGCAGGTCAGGGTACTGAGCGCGCACGCGGCGCTGGGGCACGAATGGGATTTCGTGGTCATTGCCGGGTTACAGGATGGCTTGTGGCCCAACACCGTTCCGCGCGGCGGTGTGCTGGCCACCCAGCGGCTGCTCGACGTGCTGGACGGGATCGGCGCTGACGTCTCGGTGCGCGCGCCGCTGCTGGCCGAGGAGCGCAGGCTGTTGGTGGCGGCGATGGGGCGGGCCCGGCGCCGGTTGCTGGTGACGGCCGTCGACAGCGACAGCGGCGGGGCCGGCCTGGAGGCCGCGCTGCCGTCGGTATTCTTCGCCGAAATCGCGCAGTGGGCCGACGACGGCGCCGATAGCGCCGGTGTGCAACCGGTTTCGGCGCCGCGGGTGTTGTCCGCGGCCGCGCTGGTGGGCCGGCTGCGTGGCGTGGTGTGCGCGCCCGAGGGTGTGGTGGATGAGCTCGCCCGCGATTGTGCGGCAACGCAATTGGCGCGGTTGGCCAAAGCCGGCGTGCCCGGCGCCGACCCGGCCGGGTGGCACGGCCTGACCCCGGTCAGCACCAGCGAGCCGCTGCGCGACAGCGGCGACGTGGTCACCCTGACGCCGTCGACCCTGCAGACCCTCAACGACTGCCCGCTGCGCTGGCTCGCCGAGCGGCACGGTGGGTCGGGACCGCGCGACGTGCGCTCGGCGATCGGGTCGGTGGTGCACGCCCTGATCGCCGAACCGCACCGGAGCGAATCGGAATTGCTGGCCGAGCTCGACCGCGCCTGGAAGCATCTTCCCATTGCGGCGCAATGGCATTCGGACAACGAGCTGGCCCGGCACCGCGCCATGCTGGAGGCGTTCATCGAGTGGCGGGCGCAGACCCGCGGCGCACTGACCGAGGTCGGCGTCGAGGTCGAGATCGAGGGAACGGTGGCCACCGGCGACGGCGGCGAAGTGCGGCTGCGCGGCCGGGTCGACCGGCTGGAGCGCGACGCCGCCGGCCGGCTGGTGATCGTCGACATCAAGACCGGCAAGACACCGGTCAGCAAGGACGATGCGCAGCAACACGCCCAGCTCGCCATGTACCAGCTTGCGGTGGCAGAAGGATTGGTGGGCAACGGGACCGACAGCGCCGAGCCCGGCGGCGCGCGACTGGTCTACGTCGGCAAGACCGGGGCGTCCGGAGTGGCCGAACGCGAACAGGATCCGCTGACCGCCGCCGCCGGCGACGAATGGCGCGAGGTCATCGGCCGCGCGGCCGGCGCGACCTCCGGCCCGCAGTTCATCGCGCGGCGCAACGATGGCTGCACCCATTGCCCGATCCGGCCGAACTGCCCGGCCCACGCGGACGGCGCGCAGCGATGACCCCGCCGCGGCCGCGCTACAGCCCCGCCGAATTAGCCGGCGCGCTCGGGCTTTTCGCACCGACCGACGAGCAGGCCGCCGTCATCGCCGCGCCGCCGGGACCGCTGGTGGTGATCGCCGGCGCCGGCGCCGGCAAGACCGAAACCATGGCGGCGCGGGTGGTGTGGCTGATCGCCAATGGCTACGCCGAACCCGGTCAGGTGCTGGGCTTGACGTTTACCCGCAAGGCCGCCGGCCAGTTGCTGCGCCGCGTGCGCTCCCGGCTGGCCCGGCTGGCCGGCGTCGGGCTGGGCGCGCCGGGTGCGTCCGTCGACGCCGAGGGCGCGCCCACGGTCAGCACCTACCACGCCTTCGCGGGCTCGCTGCTGCGCGACTACGGGCTGCTGCTGCCCGTCGAGCCCGACACCCGGCTGCTCAGCGAAACCGAGTCGTGGCAGCTGGCTTTCGACGTGGTGAACGGCTATCCCGGCGATCTGCGGACCGACAAGACCCCGGCGGCCGTCACCTCGATGGTGCTGCGGCTGTGGGGGCAACTGGCCGAACACCTGGTGGACACCGGCCAGCTGCGCGACACCCACGTCGAGCTGGAGCGGCTGATCCACTGCCTGCCCGCGGGTCCCTATCAACGCGATCGCGGCCCCAGCCAATGGCTGCTGCGGCTGCTGGCCACCCAGACCGAACGCGCCGAGCTGGTGCCACTGCTCGACGCGCTCAACGACCGCATGCGCGCCGCGAAGGTGATGGACTTCGGGATGCAGATGGCCTCGGCGGCCAGGCTGGCGGCGACGTTCCCGCAAGTCGGCGAGGACCTGCGCGCCCGCTATCGGGTGGTGCTGCTCGACGAGTACCAGGACACCGGCCACGCCCAACGCGTCGCGCTCTCAGCACTGTTCGGCGGTGGGGTCGACGACGGGCTGGCGCTCACGGCCGTCGGCGACCCGATCCAGTCGATCTACGGCTGGCGCGGCGCCTCGGCGACCAACCTGCCGCGGTTCACCACCGACTTTCCCCGATCCGACGGCACCCCCGCCCCGATCCTGGAGTTGCGGACCAGCTGGCGCAATCCGCCGCGGACGCTGCGGGTGGCCAACGCGGTGTCGGCCGAGGCGCGGCGGCGATCGGTGGCCGTGCACGCGCTGCGCCCGCGCCCGGACGCCCCGCCGGGCACCGTCCGCTGCGCATTGCTGCCCGACGTGACGGCCGAGCGCGAGTGGATCGCCGAGCACCTCGACTCGCATTACCGGCAGGCCCGCGACGAAGGCGTCGGTCCGCCGACGGCCGCGGTCCTGGTGCGCCGCAACGCCGATGCCGCGCCGATCGCCGACGCGTTGCGCGCCCGCGGCATCCCCGTCGAGGTCGTCGGGCTGGCCGGGCTGCTGGCCATCCCCGAGGTCGCCGAGGTGGTGGCCATGCTGCGACTGGTCGCCGATCCGACGGCCGGCGCGGCGGCGATGCGGGTGCTCACCGGGTCCCGCTGGCGCCTGGGCGCCCGCGACCTCGCGGCGCTGTGGCAGCGGGCGCGTGCGCTCGGCGGGGTGGTGCAGCCCGCCGAGGCGTCCTCTCCCGAGTCGATCGCGAGCGCTGCCGGTCCCGACGCGGACACCGTGTGCCTGGCCGACGCGATCGCCGATCCCGGTGCGGCCGGCGCGTATTCGGCCGCGGGGTACCAGCGCATCACCGCGCTGGCCGCCGAACTGAGCGCCCTGCGCGCCCACCTAGGGCATCCGCTTCCGGACCTGGTCGCCGAGGTGCGGCGGGTGCTGGGCATCGACTGCGAGGTCCGGGCCGCGGCGGGGGTCGGGGCCGGCTGGGCCGGCACCGAGCACCTCGATGCGTTCGCCGACGTCGTCGCCGGGTACGCCGAACGCACCGACACCGCGACCGGACCGGCGGACGGATCGGCAGCCACCTCGGTGACCGGGCTGCTGGCGTTCCTGGACGTCGCGGAGTCGGTCGAGAACGGTTTGGCGCCCGCGCCGTTGGCGGTCGCCCGCGACCGCGTCCAGGTGCTCACCGTGCACTCCGCAAAGGGGCTGGAATGGCAGGTCGTCGCGGTGGCCCATTTGTCGGGCGGCACCTTCCCGTCGACGGCGTCGAAGAGCACCTGGCTCACCGACGCCGCCGAGCTGCCGCCGCTGTTGCGCGGCGACCGCGCCGCCGCGGGCGCGCTGGGCATCCCGGTCATGGACACCGCCGACGTCACCAACCGAAAGCAGCTGTCGGACAAGATTTCCGAGCATCGGCACCAGCTCGAGCAGCGGCGCATCGACGAGGAGCGCCGACTACTGTATGTCGCCATCACCCGGGCCGAGGACACGCTGCTGGTGTCCGGGCATCACTGGGCGGCCACCGGCATCAAGCCGCGCGGCCCGTCGGACTTCCTGTGCGAAATCAAGGCCGTGATCGACGATTCGGCCGCGGCCGGCGACCCCTGCGGAACGGTGGAGCACTGGGCCCCGGCGCCCGCCGATGGCGAGCGAAACCCGCTGCGCGACGACGTCATCGAAGCGGTGTGGCCGCCCGACCCGCTGGCCGGGCGGCGTGACGACGTCGAGCATGGCGCCGCGCTGGTGGCGCGGGCGTTGCGGGCCGGCCCGGCCGAGGCGCACATCGATGTGGACGGCTGGGCCGCCGACGTCGACGCACTGCTGGCCGAGCGCGCCCGGCTGGTGCAGCCGCCGGCCACCGCCCTGCCGGGCCAGCTGTCGGTCAGCTCCCTGGTCGGCCTGGCGCGCGACCCGGCGGGCACCGCGCAGCGGTTGAGGCACCGGCTGCCGTCGCGGCCAGAACCGCATGCGTTGCTGGGCAACGCCTTTCACGCCTGGGTCCAGAAATTCTACGGGACCGAGTGCTTGTTCGAGCTCGGCGACCTGCCGGGCGCCGCGGACTCCGACGTCGGCGACACCGCGGAACTGTCCGCGTTGCAGGATGCCTTCACCCAATCACCCTGGGCTGCTAGAACTCCCGTGGCAGTCGAGGTGCCGTTCGAGATGCCGATCGGCGACACGCTGGTGCGCGGACGCATCGACGCTGTCTTCGCCGATCCCGACGGCGGTGCCACGGTGGTGGACTGGAAGACGGGCGAACCGCCGCACGGCCCGGACGCGATGCGGCAGGCCGCCGTCCAGCTCGCCGTGTACCGCGTGGCCTGGGCGGCGTTGGCCGGCATCCCGGAATCCTCGGTCGGCGCCGCCTTCCACTATGTGCGCCCCGGCACCACCGTGATCCCCGAGGAATTGCCGAGCGCCGCCGAGGTCGCGGGCCTGCTGACGGATCCGGCCGGCGACCGTCGTGCCCGGGTGTGAGCTGCGCCGCCCGAGTATTGGGGAAGCTGTGGCCGTGATTACATAAGACGGTGCGTGTCGCGTGCGCAGAAGGTCAATCGATGACGGGCCGCCATGGGCAACGGTAGGTCCCGAAGGCTGCGCGGTCTGGACGAAACCCTGACGGCTCAGCGGGGTCACCAGCTGATCGGCGTGGTGCGCATCCCCGAGGAGCACGCGAGTCCTATTCGCGTCATCAGCCGGCGCCTGGCCATCGCGCTGGTGGTGCTGTTCGTCGCGGCGGTCATCGTCTACCTGGATCGCGACGGGTACCGCGACGTGCGCAACCAACCGCTGACCTTCTTGGACTGCGTGTACTTCTCCGCGGTGTCGCTGTCGACCACCGGCTACGGCGACATCACGCCGTACACCGAGACCGCGCGCCTGGTGCACACGCTGATCTTCACCGCGCTGCGGATCGCGTTCCTGGCCGTGTTGGTCGGCACCACGCTCGAAGTGCTCTCCGAGCGGTCTCGCCAAGGGTGGAAGATTCAGCGTTGGAGGAGCAGAGTGCGCAACCACACCATCGTGATCGGCTACGGCACCAAGGGAAAGACCGCGGTCGCGGCCATCCTCGGTGACGAGACCGTCCAGACGGAGGTCGTCGTCGTCGACACCGATCGCAGCACGCTCGAGCACGCCGAAAGCGCCGGCCTGGTCACCCTGCACGGTGATGCCACCAAGGCCGACGTGCTGCGGCTGGCCGGCGCCCAGCATGCGGCGTCCATCATCGTCGCCACCAGCCGCGACGACACCGCGGTGCTGGTGACGCTGACCGCGCGTGAAATCGCGCCCCACGCCAAGATCGTCGCCTCCATCCGGGAGACCGAGAACCAGCACCTGCTGCAGCAGTCGGGCGCGAACTCGGTGGTGGTGTCCTCGGCCACCGCGGGACGGCTTCTCGGCCTGGCCACCACCACGCCCAGCGTCGTGGAGATGATCGAGGACCTGCTGACACCCGACATCGGGCTGGCCATCGCCGAGCGCGAAGTGGAGCAGGCCGAGGTCGGGGGATCGCCGCGGCACCTGCGCGACATCGTGCTCGGTGTGGTGCGCGACGGTCACCTGCTGCGCATCGGCGCCCCGGAAGTGGACGCCATCGAGGCCAGCGACCGGCTGCTCTACATCCGAAACGCCGACCACTGATGGCGATCGCGGACTTTCAATTGCGCAGCGTCCCGCTGCTGTCGCGGGTGGGCGCCGATCGCGCCGATCAGCTGCGCACCGACGTCGACGCGGCCGCCGCCGGCTGGGCGGATGCAGCGCTGCTGCGGGTGGATTCGCGCAACCAGGTGCTCGTCGCGAACGGTCGGGTGGTGCTCGGCGCGGCCGCCGACGTGGGCGACAAGCCGCCGCCGGAGGCGGTGTTTCTGGGCCGCATCGAGGACGGCCGCCACGTCTGGGGCATCCGCGGCGCGCTGCAGGCTCCGGACGACCCGACCGCGCATGCCGAGGTGGTGAACCTGCGCAGTCTCGGCCCGATCTTCGACGACACCAGCAGCCAGCTGGTGTCCGCGGCCGCCGCGCTGCTGAATTGGCATGAGAAGGCACGCTTCAGCTCCGTGGACGGTTCGCCGACGAGGCCGGCCCGGGCGGGCTGGTCGCGCATCAACCCGGTGACCGGTCACGAGGAGTTCCCGCGTATCGACCCGGCGGTGATCTGCCTGGTCCACGACGGCGCCGATCGCGCGGTGCTCGCCCGCCAGGCAGTGTGGCCGGAGCGGATGTTCTCGCTGCTGGCCGGATTCGTGGAGGCGGGTGAGTCGTTCGAGGTGTGCGTGGCCCGGGAGATTCGCGAGGAGATCGGGCTGACCGTCCGCGACGTGCGATACCTGGGCAGTCAGCCGTGGCCGTTCCCGCGCTCGCTGATGGTCGGCTTCCACGCCGTCGCCGACCCGGCCGAGGAGTTCTCGTTCAACGACGGCGAGATCGCCGAGGCGGCGTGGTTCACGCGCGACGAGGTGCGCACCGCGCTGGCGGCCGGGGACTGGTCCAGCTCGTCGGAGTCGAATCTTCTTCTGCCCGGGTCGATCTCGATCGCCCGCGTGATCATCGAATCCTGGGCCGCGATCGACTGACCGGCGCCTAGTTGGCGGCCTCGGCCAGCTTCGCCTTCACCTCGGCGGCGCTCGGATTGGTCAGCGTCGATCCGTCGGCGAATTTCACCGTCGGAACCGTCCGGTTGCCGCCATTGACCGAGCTGACGAAATCAGCGGCCGCCGCGTCGTGCTCGATGTCGACCGCCTCGTAGGGAATGCCGTTGGACTTGAGCACGGTCATGAGCCGATGGCAGTAGCCACACCAGGAGGTCGTGTAGACGGTGAGCGGGGCAGAGGTCATAGCTCGTTAACGTAGCCCGGCGACGCCGCATTCCGCGCCGGGGGTACCGCCCAGCCGCGAGGCCGGCCGCGAAAAGATCCGCCGACTCGCCGGGGCGACACGCCAAGCCCGCCGAATAAGGCGTGGCGATGCCCCGGGTTTGTCGGCGACCGCTGCCAAGATGGACGCCATGCCGACGGTCGCCGATCCTTTGACAGCCGGGCTGGACGACGAGCAGCGCGAGGCCGTGCTGGCTCCCCGCGGCCCGGTCTGTGTGCTCGCCGGCGCCGGAACGGGAAAGACCCGCACGATCACGCACCGGATCGCTCAGCTGGTCGCCAGCGGTCACGTCGCGGCCGGTCAGGTACTGGCCGTCACGTTCACCCAGCGGGCGGCGGGGGAGATGCGCTCCAGGCTGCGGATGATCGACGCCGCCGCCGGCGAGGGCATCACCGTCGGCGCGGTATCGGCCCTGACGTTCCACGCGGCCGCCCACCGGCAGCTGCGGTATTTCTGGCCGCGGGTGGTCGGCGACACCGGGTGGCAGCTGCTGGACAGCAAGTTCGCCGTCGTAGCCCGTGCGGCCAGCCGCGCCCGGATCAACGTCGGCACCGACGATGTGCGCGACCTGGCCGGCGAGATCGAATGGGCCAAGGCGTCGCTGATCGGGCCCGAGGAATACCCGGCAGCGGTGGCCGCCGCCGCCCGCGACATCCCGTTGGACGCCGCCCGGGTCGCCACCGTCTACGCCGCCTATGAGGCGCTGAAGGCCCGCGGCGACAACGTCACCCTGCTCGACTTCGACGACCTGCTGCTGCACACCGCGGCCGCGATCGAGAACGATCCCGCGGTGGCCGAGGAGTTCCGGGACCGCTATCGCTGCTTCGTCGTCGACGAATACCAGGACGTCACGCCGTTGCAGCAGCGGGTGCTCGCGGCGTGGCTCGGCGATCGCGACGACCTGACCGTGGTGGGCGACGCCAACCAGACCATCTATTCGTTCACCGGGGCCTCGCCGCGGTTCCTGCTCGACTTCTCCCGCCGGTTTCCTGACGCCACCGTGGTGCGCCTGGAGCGCGACTACCGGTCCACCCCGCAGGTGGTGTCGTTGGCAAACCAGGTCATCGCCGCGGCCCGCGGCCGGGTCGCCGGCAGCAAGCTGCACCTGGTAGGTCAGCGGTCGCCCGGCCCGGCGCCGTCGTTCCACGAGTATCCCGACGAACCGGCCGAGGCCGCCGCGGTCGCGGCGTCGATCAAGCGGCTCATCGAATCCGGTACGCCGCCGTCGGAGATCGCGGTGCTGTACCGGGTCAACGCGCAATCGGAGATCTACGAGGAGGCGCTGACCGAGGCCGGCATCGCCTATCAGGTTCGCGGCGGCGAGGGCTTCTTCAACCGCCAGGAGATCAAGCAGGCCCTGCTGGCGCTGCATCGGGCCGCCGAGCGCGGTACCGAAGGGCCGTTACCCGACGTGGTCCGGGGGATCCTGGAACCGCTGGGGCTGACGGCCGAGGAGCCCGTCGGCGCCCGCGCCCGGGAGCGCTGGGAGGCGCTGGCCGCGCTGGCCGAGCTGGTCGACGACGAGGTGGCGCAACGTCCGCAGCTGGAACTTCCCGGCCTGGTGGCCGAGCTGCGGACGAGGGCCGACGCGCGCCACCCACCGGTGGTGCAGGGCGTCGCGCTGGCGTCGTTGCATGCCGCCAAGGGACTCGAGTGGGACGCGGTGTTTCTGGTCGGCCTGGCCGACGGCACGCTGCCGATCTCGCACGCGTTGGCGCACGGCGCCGAGAGCGAGGCGGTCGAGGAGGAGCGGCGGCTGCTCTATGTCGGAATCACCAGGGCCCGAGTACATTTGGGGCTCAGTTGGGCGCTGGCCCGCAGCCCGGGCGGGCGCCAGAGCCGCAAGCCCTCGCGCTTCCTCAACGGCATAGCGCCCCAGGCGCGGGCCGACGCGGCGCCGAACAGGTCGCGGCGCAACCGGGGCAGCGCGACCCGTTGCCGGATCTGCAACAACAACCTGACCACCCCGGCGGCCGTCATGCTGCGCCGCTGTGAGACCTGCGCCGGTGACGTCGACGAGGAACTGCTGCTGCGGCTCAAGGCCTGGCGGCTGGACATCGCCAAGGAGCAGAAGGTGCCCGCCTACGTGGTCTTCACCGACAACACGCTGATCGCCATCGCCGAGCTGCGGCCCGGCGACGAGGACGCGCTGATCGCGATTCCGGGCATCGGCGCCCGCAAGCTGGAGCAGTATGGCCCCGACGTGTTGGGACTGGTCCGCGGGCGCTGACCGGTAAACCCACTGGTCAGAAAATCGGTTGTGGTCACCGGCGGTGACCGTTTACCCTCGAAACCGCAACTCGGCACTACGGAGAAAAGGAGGGTGGCCACGATGCTCAGCAACGCGTTCGGTGTAGGCGTGGTCCGCGCGGCGCTGGCCGTGGGTACCTCCTATGCCGCACACGCCGCCTCGGCGGCCGCGCGTAAGCATCGCGCCGCCGCCGCGACCGACGCGTCCGTAGATGTCGGGGGCCCACCGAGGTAGCACCAGCCCGGTTTTCTCCCAAATGGCCACGGACCCGAAGTCGCAAGGATCCGTGGCCATAGTTGTAGGGTCGGCACCTCTTCGACCTGGTCCGGATCACTGCCAAGGACAGCAACCAGACCAGGAAGTAGGTGGTAGGACATGTCGGCACCGACGGTCCCCAGACAACCCCTGCCGTGTCACGTCGGCGATCCCGACCTGTGGTTCGCCGACACCCCGGCCGACCTCGAGAAGGCCAAGACCCTCTGCGCCGGCTGCCCGGTACGGCGTCCGTGCCTTGCGGCCGCGTTGGAACGCGCCGAACCCTGGGGGGTGTGGGGCGGCGAAATCATCGACCGCGGTTCGGTGCTGAGCTTCAAACGGCCCCGCGGGCGTCCCCGCAAGGACCAGCGCCAAGACGGGGCCGCCGCCTAGGGCGCCCGAACTAGATGACGGCGTTGTCGGGTTCGGCGAAGCCGGGCACCAGTTCCTCGGACAGCGCCTTGATCGGCACGTGCGCATCGAGCTGACACAGGATCGCGGCCACCGACATGATCACCCGCATCGGGATGACCAGTTTGGGCGGCAGGTCCATCTGCCGGGCGGTCCGGATCTGCGACACCGACCGATCGATCTCGATGGCCGACATCTTCTGCAGCCACTTACGGGTGTAGTGGAAGACTTCGACCTCGACCGGTTCGACGTACTGGCGCAGCATGTCGTCGATGTCGCGCACCGACACCTGCTGGCCCTTCTGGATGAAGCCGGCCTTCTCCATCGTCGGCAGCAACAGGTCGTAGTTCTTGTCGCGGGCCAACCGGATGCTCATCCCGAGCTCGATCGGCAGGCCGCCGGGCAGCGCGGCCACGGCGCCGAAGTCGATCACACCCATGCGGCCATCGGGAAGCAGCATGAAGTTGCCCGGGTGGGCGTCGCCGTGCAGCATGCCCAGCCGCCGCGGCGCGTCAAAGGTGAGCTCGAGCAGCCGGGTGCCCATCAAGTCGCGCTGCTCGACGGTGCCGTGCCGGATGATCTCGGCCATCGGCGTGCCCTGCATCCACTCCTGGATCACCACCTTCGGCGCGCTGGCCACGATGCGCGGCACCGCAAAGTGCGGATGGTCCTGATACGCCTTGGCGAAGGCGCGCTGGTTCTCGGCTTCCAGCCGGTAGTCCAGCTCCATCTCGGTGCGCTCGATCAGCTCGTCGACGACGCCCTGCACGTCGGCGCCCGGCGCGAGCTGCTTGAACACGCCGACCAGCCGCTGCATGGTCTTGAGGTCGGCCCGCAGCGCCTCGTCGGCGCCGGGGTACTGGATCTTGACGGCCACCTCGCGGCCGTCGGCCCAGACACCCTTGTGCACCTGGCCGATGCTGGCCGAGGCCACCGGGGTGTCGTCGAACGAGCTGAACCGGCCGCGCCACTTGGTGCCCAGCTGGGCGTCGAGCACCCGGTGCACCTTGGCGGCGGGCAGGGGCGGGGCGTCCTTTTGCAGCTTGGTCAGCGCTTCGCGGTACGGCTCACCGAACTCCTCGGGAATGGCGGCCTCGAGCACCGAGAGGGCCTGGCCCACCTTCATCGCGCCGCCCTTGAGCTCGCCCAAGACGGTGAACAGTTGGTGGGCGGCCTTTTCCAGAAGCTCGGCCTGGACCTCGTCCCTGGACTTGCCGGTCAGCCGTTTACCGAATCCGATCGCTGCCCGGCCGGCGAATCCGACCGGAATGCTGGCCAGCTTCGCGTTCCGCGCAGCGCGGCCCCGTTTGATGTCAGACACGTACCCA
This sequence comes from Mycobacterium sp. MUNTM1, assembly GCF_054660795.1. NCBI lineage: Bacteria > Bacillati > Actinomycetota > Actinomycetes > Mycobacteriales > Mycobacteriaceae > Mycobacterium > Mycobacterium sp. MUNTM1. The sequence continues at coordinate 13,221 of NZ_BAAGDE010000064.1, read as the reverse complement.
TCATCCATGATGGCCAGCGCGATGTGGAGCGATGTCGACAACGCACGTTGTCAAGCTAATTAACGGGCTGGTCAACGGGACTCGATCGTGAATGTGGCCTTCACTACAGCGCGTCGGATCGTCGACCCGGTCAGCACGAGCACAGCGGGTGTTTGGCCCACGGCCGCGTGACGAGCGCGCCGGAGTGCAGATCGAATTCCAGGGTCGCGTTCAGCGTCGGGGGCGGTGCCGGGTCAGCCGCCTCCTGCCCGTGCACGGCCGCGATCACCCGGTTCACCTGGCTGAGCGCCAGCGCCGCCGTCGCCAGCACGGTGGCCCGATCGGCGACGCCGACGGTCTCGCGCAGCTGCGCGCAGATGGCCGGCCACGCCGCGTCGCGGTCCCGGCGGTGCAGGTCGGCGCAGCCCAGGCAGCTGGTCACCCCGGGAATCACCAGCGGGCCCACCAACCCGATGCCGTCGCGCACCCGCACCGACAGATGCGCGACGCCCTGGTGGTGCAGGTCGCGCACCAGGCGCGGGTCGGCGACCAGGAAGTCCGACAACACCACCAGATCGACGTCGTCGGCCTTTACGGCGGCGTGCGGTTGGCTGCTGTGCGCGATGCGGGCGCCCGAGCAGCGCAACGTCTCCACCAGGAGCTCGGACAGCGGCCCGCGGCCGTGGATCCGGACCGAGGCGGCCCGGGCGCGCGGCCGGCCGCATTCGGTGGCCACGCCGGCATCGACCAATCGCGCGACCAGGTTTCGCAGACCGTCGGCGTCGGTCAGGCCGAAATCGAGCGCGCGGCGCCGCAACTCGGAGAGCGGGGTCGGCGACCACATGGTCCGCAACAGCGTGGCCAGCTCGGCCGCCGCCAGGCCGCCCGGCGGGCGGACCAGCACTGCGCGGCGGGGATCCCAGCCCACCTGGACCGCGCCGTCGGGGCGCAGCAGTACCGGCAGCGCCGGATCGAGCGCATAGGTGGAAAGGAGGCCCTGGCACCGCTGAACCACCGCGCCACTGTGGCACGCCGCCGGCGACGGCTGGGGTCAGTTATCCACAGAAGCTCGTCTCAGCCGAGCACCCGCTCGCTGTCCCGGCGACCTCGTCGAGGATGTTCATCTGCCACCGTTGGTGGGGGCGAGGCGAACCATACCGCGCACGATCCATGGTGTCCGCCGGGCGACCGCTTCCACGGCGCGGTCCGAGCGGCGCATGGCGGTCCGGCGGTGAGGGGTCGGCGTTGATGCCAGCTCGGCCTCGGCCGAGCCTGCCCGCGGGCCGCGGCGATCCACCGCCAGGAGTTGCCAGCTGCCCGGCACGCCACGCAATTCGACACCGCCGCGATCCTCGAAACCCGTGCCCGACCCGACCACGAGGTCAGACACGGTTCGAGACACGAGGATTTCACCGGCCGCCGCCCGACCCATGATCCGCGCCGCGATGTGGACTGCCAGCCCACCAATGTCGCCGTCCATCAGTTCGCACTCGCCGGTGTGGATGCCCACGCGGATCTCGATGCCGAGAGTCTCGGCGTCGGCGCGCAACGCTTCGGCACAGCGAATGGCCTGCGTCGGGCCGTCGAACGTGGCCAGGTGGCCGTCGCCGGTGCTCTTGACGACCGCGCCCCCGAATCGCTGCGTGAGTTCGGCGGTGATCTCCCCGAAGCGGTGCAGCACGGCGCGCCAGCGCTCATCGCCCGTCGCTGCAGCGTGCTGCGTCGAGGCGACGATGTCGGTGAACAAGACCGTGCGCAGGGCGCGATGGGACTGCGACGGCGCAGCATGGCTGCCGGTCAGGAACTCCTCGATCGTGGTCAGGATCGTGTCGGGCTCGGTCAACCAGGGCGCGTGGGCCGCGCCGTCCACCTCGAGGTATTGCGCGCCAGGAATATTGGCGGCGAGGTAGCGGCCGCACACCAGCGGCATGAGGTCGTCGCGGGCATGGATGACCAGGGTGGGTACGGAAAGCGTCGACAAAATCGGCCGCACGTCGAGCCGGAAGTTCGTCTCCAGCGTTGCCCGAATCATCCCCGGGCTCGCGCACATGCGCTCGAGCATCGCGGCCTGGCGCGTCCCCCGGATCGACGGGGCCATCTGGGACATCCACTTCGCCGAGGCGCCACTGCCCCATGCCGAGCGAACGGCACGGACGAATTCTTGGAAGTTCTCGATCTGGGCCGACGACGGCGTGTATTCCTCACCCACCTCGGCAAGAACGCGCGCCCGCAGCTCGGCCGGGTCGCACTCCAGGTCGCTCCAGCTGCCGCCGGGGGCGAACGCGAACGAGCCGTAGATGATCAACGCCCGTGTTCGCTCCGGGCGTTTGGCCGCGAACGCAATGGACTGGGGGCCACCTTCGCTCATGCCGAAAAGCACGGGCTTTTCGAAGCCGACGGCGTCCATGACCGCCTCGATCTCAGCCACGCGCTCCTCGAGTAACCGAACTCTCGGAATGGGATCCGACAGCCCCATGCCGGCCTTATCGAACAGCAGGACCCGACAGAACGTGGCGAGCTGATCGAAGAAAGCCTTGTACTCAGGCATCGCCCAGAACATCTCGACGTGGGTGATGAACGGCCCGACGAAGACGAGTTCGACCGGTCCGTCGCCGAACACCTGATACGCCAGACTGAGGTCGCCGCACTGGGCGTATGACGTTTCCGCCACCGCATGAGCGTACTGCTGATCCCACCTCTCGGCGGGCGTCAGTGAATCCCGGGTCAGTTATCCACAGACCCGGTGCCCGGGCCCTCGGGGTCCTGGCCCTCGCGCTCGAGTTTGGCGATGGCCTCGTCGATTCCGCTGGTGTCGCCGCCGATGACGCGGTCGATGAAGCCCGCCGGTTCGTCGAGGTCCTCGGCGTCGGGCAGCAGGTCGGGGTGTTGCCAGATGCCGTCGCGGGCGTCCACCCCGGCGGCCTCCGTCAGCCGCTCCCAGAACGCGGCGGCCTCACGCATCTTGCGGGGCCGCAGCTCCAGCCCGACGAGGGTCGCGAAGGTCTGCTCGGCGGGCCCGCTGCTGGCCCGGCGGCGGCGCATCGTCTCGCCCAGCGCGGCCGCGCCGGGAATACGGTCGCCCAGCGCGCCGGCGACCACCACCTGCACCCAGCCCTCGATCAGGGCGAGCAGCGTCTCCAGGCGTTCCAGCGCCTGCATCTGCGCAGGCGTCGCCTTGGGCTCGAAAACGCCCTGCCCGAGCAGGTTTTCGATCGCCGCGGGGTCCGACAGTGACGCCGGATTGAAGTCGCGCGCCAGCTCCTCGATGCCGGACATGTCGATCTGCATGCCCATCGCGTAGGCCTCGACGGCGCCCAGCAGTTGACTCGAGAGCCATGGCACGTGACTGAACAGCCGGTGATGGGCGGCCTCGCGCGCGGCCAGGAACGTCAGGACCTCGCTGCGCGGCCGCTCCAGCCCGGAGGCGAAAGATTCGACTGCCTCGGGCATTACCGCCGCAATTCCCTTGGGCCCCAACGGTAAACCGATGTCCGTCGACGTCAGCACCTCGCGGGACAGTCGGCCCAGCGCCTGCCCGAGCTGCGAGCCGAACGCCATACCGCCCATCTGCGACATCATCTGCAGCAGCGGACCGGCCATGCTCTTGGCCTCTTCGGGCAGCGACGCCGCCCACACCGTCGAAATCTGTTGTGCCATCGGGTCACACAGCCGCTTCCACGTCTCCAGCGTGTTGTCGACCCAGTCGCCGGGAGTCCAGCCCACCGCCTTGCTGGTGCCCGCGGGCAGGGCCGTGGCCCCGTCCAGCCAGGTCTCCGCGAGATGCACGGCGTCGGCGATCGCCGAGGTGGTGGTGTCCGGAACCGGCGCCACAAAGCCGATCGAATTCGTCGCGACCCGCCGTGCCAATTCGTAATTGACCGGTCCCGAGGCGGTTCCGCCGGGCCCGACAGTGCCCGCGCTGCTGAACATCTGACCCAGTTGGGTGAAGATCTGCCCCAAATCGCCCATGCCGAATTCACCGCTCATCCCGAAGGCGGCGAACGGGTCGGACGGGTTCGAGCCCGAATCGGGATCTTTTTTCCCGTGCTTGTCGGGGTCGTCTCCCGAGGAGAAGCCGAAAGGCAGGTCAGCCATACCCCCAACGGTACTCACCACAAGGTCAGGCGGCGCGGCCTCGGGTCAGCTTGTAGCTGAACCCTCCTAACGAACGTTGTGGCTGAACACCGCGCGAGGGCCGCCGTCTAGTGTGATCGGCGTGAACAGGCGCATCCTGACCCTGATGGTCGCGCTGGTGCCGATCGTCGTGTTCGGCGTGTTGCTGGCGGTGGTGACGGTGCCGTTCGTGTCGTTGGGGCCCGGCCCGACCTTCGACACGCTTGGCGAGGTCGACGGCAAGCAGGTGGTGGCGATCGAGGGCACCCAGACGCACCCGACGACCGGGCACCTCAACATGACGACGGTGTCCCAGCGCGACGATTTGACGCTGGGCGAGGCGCTGACGCTGTGGCTTTCGGACCAGGAACAGCTGGTGCCACGCGACCTGATCTATCCGCCCGGTAAGTCGCGGGAGGACGTCGACAAGGCCAACAACGCGGACTTCAAGCAGTCCGAGGACAGCGCGGCCTACGCGGCCCTCGGTTACCTCAAGTACCCCGCGGCGGTGACGGTCGCCAAGGTTCCCGAGCCGGGTCCGTCGGTGGGCAAGCTCAAGGTCGGCGACGCCATCGACGCGGTCAACGGCGTCCCGGTGGCCACCGTCGACGAGTTCACCGGATTGCTGAAGAACACCAAGCCGGGCCAGGTGGTGACGATCGACTATCGCCGCAAGAACGAGCCGGCCGGAGTGGCGCAGGTCACGCTGGGCGCCAACAAGGACCGCGACTACGGTTTTCTCGGCGTCGCGGTGCTCGACGCGCCGTGGGCGCCGTTCACCGTCGACTTCAACCTGGCCAACGTGGGCGGGCCGTCCGCGGGATTGATGTTCAGTCTGGCGGTGGTCGACAAATTGACCACCGGCGACCTGGCCAAGTCGAACTTCATCGCGGGCACCGGAACCATCTCGTCCGACGGCAAGGTCGGCCAGATCGGCGGTATCACCCACAAGATGGTCGCCGCACACGCGGCCGGCGCCACCGTCTTCCTGGTGCCGGCGAAGAACTGCTACGAGGCCAGCTCGGACAATCCGTCCGGCCTGCGGTTGGTCAAGGTCGAGACGCTCGGCCAGGCAGTGGATGCGCTGCACACGATCGGGGCGGGCGGGCAGCCGCCAAGCTGCTAGCGAACCCCGGCGATCACTGGTAGTGCCATGCGTAGAGTTGTCACCGTCTAGCAATCGATCAGGGAGCGTAGCCAGTGGGGATGCGGCCCACCGCACGGATGCCGAAGCTGACTCGGCGTAGCCGAATTCTGATCCTGATCGCACTGGGTGTGATCGTTCTGCTGCTCGCGGGTCCGCGGCTGATCGACGCCTACGTCGACTGGCTGTGGTTCGGCGAGGTCGGCTATCGCTCGGTGTTTTCCACCGTGCTGGTCACCCGTTTCGTCGTCTTCTTGATCGCGGGGCTGCTGGTGGGCGGAATCGTGTTCGCCGGCCTCGCGGTGGCCTACCGCACCCGCCCGGTGTTCGTGCCGAGCAACGACAACGATCCGGTGGCGCGCTACCGCGCCCTGGTGCTGTCCCGGCTGCGATTGGTGAGCGCCGGGATCCCGGTGGCCATCGGCCTGTTGGCCGGCATCATCGCCCAAAGCTATTGGGTGCGCATCCAACTGTTCCTGCACGGCGGCGACTTCGGCATCAAGGACCCGCAGTTCGGCAAGGACCTCGGCTTCTATGCGTTCGAGCTGCCGTTCTACCGATTGCTGCTCAGCTACCTGTTCGTCGCGATCTTCCTCGCGTTCGTGGCCAACCTGTTGGCCCACTACATCTTTGGCGGCATCCGACTGTCCGGTCGTACCGGCGCGCTGAGCCGCTCGGCGCGGATTCAGCTGGTCACCCTGGTCGGGGTGCTGGTCGTGCTCAAGGCGATCGCGTACTGGCTGGACCGCTACGAGTTGTTGTCGCACACTCGCGGCGGCAAGCCCTTCACCGGGGCCGGCTACACCGACATCAATGCGGTGCTGCCGGCGAAGCTGATCCTGATGGCGATCGCGCTCATCTGCGCGGCCGCGGTGTTCTCCGCGATCGTGCTGCGGGACTTGAGGATTCCGGCGATCGGGCTGGTCCTGCTGCTGCTGTCGTCGCTGATCGTGGGCGCCGGGTGGCCGTTGATCGTCGAGCAGATCAGCGTCAAACCCAATGCCGCGCAAAAGGAAAGCGAATACATCAGCCGCAGCATCGCCGCGACCCGGCAGGCCTACGGCCTTACCTCGGACCAGGTCACCTACCGCAACTACACCGGCGACGCGCAGGCCACCGCCCAGCAGGTCGCCGACGACCGCGCGACCACGTCAAACATCCGGCTGCTCGACCCGACGATCGTCAGCCCGGCGTTCACCCAGTTCCAGCAGGGCAAGAACTTCTACTACTTCCCCGACCAGCTGTCCATCGACCGGTACCAGGACCGCAACGGGGCGTTGCGTGACTATGTGGTGGCGGCGCGCGAACTCAACCCGGACCGGCTGATCGACAACCAGCGCGACTGGATCAACCGGCACACCGTCTACACCCACGGCAACGGCTTCATCGCGTCGCCGGCCAACACGGTGCGCGGAATCGCCAACGACCCCAACCAAAACGGCGGCTACCCCGAGTTCCTGGTCAATGTGGTCGGCGCCAACGGCGGCGTGGTGTCCGACGGTCCGGCGCCGCTCGACCAGCCGCGCGTCTATTTCGGCCCGGTCATCTCCAACACGTCGGCCGACTACGCGATCGTCGGGCGCAACGGCACCGACCGCGAATACGACTACGAGACCAGCAACGAGACGAAGAACTACACCTACACCGGCCTCGGTGGCGTCCCGCTCGGCGACTGGTTGTCGCGCAGCGTATTCGCCGCGAAATTCGCCGAGCGAAACTTCTTGTTCTCCAACGTGATCGGCTCGAACAGCAAGATCCTGTTCAACCGTGACCCGGCCCGGCGGGTGGAGGCGGTGGCGCCGTGGCTGACCACCGACAGCTCGGTGTACCCGGCGATCGTCAACAAGCGACTGGTGTGGATCATCGACGGCTACACCACGCTGGACAACTACCCGTATTCCGAACTCACGTCGTTGGAATCGGCGACCGCGGACTCCAACGAGGTGGCGTTCAACAAGCTGGCGCCCGACAAGCGGGTCTCCTACATCCGCAACTCGGTGAAGGCGACCGTGGACGCCTACGACGGCACCGTCACGCTGTACCAGCAGGACGAGCAGGACCCGGTGCTCAAGGCCTGGATGCAGGTCTTCCCGGGCACCGTGAAGCCCAAGAGCGACATCAGCCCGGAGCTGGCCGAGCACCTGCGCTATCCCGAGGACCTGTTCAAGGTGCAGCGGATGCTGCTGGCGAAGTACCACGTCAACGATCCGGTGACGTTCTTCTCCACCTCGGATTTCTGGGACGTGCCGCTGGATCCCAACCCGACGGCCAGCAGCTACCAGCCGCCGTACTACATCGTCGCGAAAAACATTGCGAAGAACGACAATACGGCGTCGTATCAGCTGACCAGCGCGATGAACAGGTTCAAGCGTGATTACCTGGCCGCCTACATCAGCGCGAGTTCCGACCCGGCGACGTACGGCAGGATCACCGTGCTGACCATCCCGGGTCAGGTCAACGGACCGAAGCTGGCCAACAACGCGATCACGACCGATCCGGCGGTGTCGCAGGACCTCGGCGTGATCGGGCGCGACAACCAGAACCGGATTCGGTGGGGCAACCTGCTGACCCTGCCGGTGGGGCAGGGCGGCCTGCTTTACGTCGAACCCGTGTATGCCTCCCCGGGGGCAAGCGATGCGGCGTCGTCCTACCCGCGGCTGATCCGGGTGGCGATGATGTACAACGACAAGATCGGGTACGGCCCCACCGTGCGTGACGCGCTGACCGGGCTGTTCGGGCCGGGCGCGGGCGCGGCGGCGACGAGCATCCAGCCCACCGAATCCGGCACACCCGCGGCGAGTCCGCCGGCCAGCGCGCCGGCGCCGGCCGTGACGCCCGGGTCGGCGCCGCCGGTGGCCGCGCCGCCGGTGTCCGATGGGTCCGTAACGCTGTCGCCCGCCAAATCCGCTGCCCTGCAAGAGATTCAGGCGGCACTCGGCGCAGCGAAAGACGCACAGAAGAAGGGCGATTTCGCCGGCTACGGCGCCGCGTTGCAGCGCCTGGACGACGCGATCACCAAGTACAACAACACCAAGTAGCCGTCAGGCGTAGGCCGTTCGGAACCTGTCCCGATAGGCCTTCGGGCTGATGCCCAGGTGATTGACGAACACCCGTCGCAGCGTTTCGATGCTGCCGAAGCCGGCCATGCCCGCGGTCTCGCTGACCGACCGGCCGGATTCCAGCGCGTTACGGGCGAAATCGATCCGAACCAATTCGACGTAGCGCGCCGGGGTCATGCCCAGCTCGGATCGGAACAGCCGTGTCAGCTGACGGGTGCTCAAAGATGCCAGGGCCGCAAGCCTTTTCACGCTGTAGTCGGCACCGGGGTCGGCCGCGATCGCATCGGTGACCGGGCGCAGCGGCGACTGTGGCGGGGGATCGGTCTCGAGCAGCACCGAGAATTGTGATTGGCCGCCCGCGCGTTTGAGGTAGACGACCAGCCACCGGGCCACGTCGCGGACCAGCTCTGTCCCGTAATCCATTTCGACCAACGCCAGCGCCAGGTCGATGCCCGACGAGATGCCCGCGGAGGTGAAGATGTCGCCGTCGCGGACGAAGATCGCATCCGGCTCGACGGTGACGTCGGGGAAGGCCCGGGCCAGCAACCGGGTGTCGTGCCAGTGCGTCGTGGCGCGTCGGCCGCTGAGCACCCCGGCCTGCGCGAGGATGAACGACCCCGTGCAGATGGACGCCAGGCGCCGCGTCCGCGTCGACACCGCTCGGACCGCCTCGACCAGGGCCGGGTCAATGGGTCGCCCCGGCAGGTCGTCGCTGCCGGCGACCATGACGGTATCGGCGGACTCGATCGCCGAAATGCTGTCGGTCACGCCCAAACGGGCCCCAATCGAGCTGGTCACGTCACGCCCATCCAGCGACGCGACTTTGACCCGGTAGTCGGCGCCGAACCGATTGGCCTCGGCGAACACCTCACCCGCCCCCGCGACGTCCAACAGCGTCACCCCGTCGAAAACGACGATCACCACCACCCGCGAACGCGCTTTGGCTGCAGCCACGCGACCCATTCTGTCGCTTTCTGAGGACTTGACGGCACGAACGGCGGGGGTCGATTCGTCCGCGCCGCCGCACACTCATAGCCAACAGTCACTTTCCAGGGAGACGAGAAACATGACCACCAGCTCAATCGACGCCATCGCCGGCATCCAGGTACCGGGCAGCGCGCTGGCCCGCGAGGCCACCGAGTTCATCCGCGACACCGAGGACGAGTTGCTCTTCAACCATTCCCGGCGGGTGTTCTTCTTCGGCGCGCTGCAGGGCGTGCGCCGCGGTCTGCGGCCGGATGTCGAGTTGCTTTACGTCGGTGCGATGTTCCACGACCTCGGTCTGACCGAGCGCTATCGCGATTCGCAAATCCGCTTCGAGGTCGACGGCGCCGACGCGGCACGAGACTTCCTGACGGCCCACGGCGTCGACGAGGCCGACGCAGCCAAGGTGTGGCTGGGCATCGCTCTGCACACCACCCCGGGCGTGCCCGAGTTCCTGGCGCCCGAGGTCGCACTGCTGCAGGCCGGCGTGGAAGTCGACGTTCTCGGCGTCGGGCGCGAGCAGTTGGCTCCCGAGGCGCTGGCCGCGGTGACGGCCGCGCACCCGCGCCCGCAGTTCAAACAGCGCATCGTGGCGGCGTTCCACGACGGCATGAAGCACCGCCCGCAGACCACCTTCGGCACCATGAACGACGACGTGCTGGCGCATTTCGATCCCGCCTTCGAGCGCGTCGACTTCGTCGAGCAGATCCTGCACAACGGTTGGCCGGAATAGCGAAATGGATGTCTACGAAGCGCTATACACCACCAGGATGGATGCGGCGGCTGCGGCCGGATCCGATACCGCTGCACACCCAGGCCCGCATCCTCGATGCGAGATGATCAGGCCCTGCGGCGCAACGGCTTTGCGAGGAAGGTATGTCGCATGAGCGGTCAAGACCCCGTCGGCGTCACGGTGGTTCGGCCGGGGGAGGGCGACGTCGTCGCTCTCCCGGGCTTCGGAGCCGTCTTCAAGCTGTCCGGCACGTCCAACGGTGGCGAGGTCTCCATTGTCGAGCACCCGTTCGCGGTCGGCCTACTCACCGCGGCGCACCGGCACACCCGCGAGGACGAGCATTCGCTTGTGCTCGCCGGCGAGATCGGCTTCCGCTCCGACGACAGTGAAGTGGTCCCGGGACCCGGCGGCTACATCACGAAACCGCGCGGACAGATGCACGCGATGTGGAACGCCGGCAGCGAGCCGGGCCGCATCGTCGAGATCATCACCCCTGGCGGATTCGAGAACTATTTCCGCGAACTCGGCGAGCTGCTCGTCGAGCACGCCGACGACCCGGCGGGCAAGCCGCTGCACGAGCTGCCCGAGTTCGGCGAGCTCGCCGACAAGTACGGGCTCACGTACGGGTCGCCGGAGTGGCTGGACGACATCGCGCGGCGGTATGGCCTGAACCCGCCGTCGCACTGATCCGGATTTGGCCGTCCAGGCCGCTGAGCGGGCGATTTGGTCGCCGTGACGCCGGTTCGGTAACCTGGCATTCACCAACGCGGGGTGGAGCAGCTCGGTAGCTCGCTGGGCTCATAACCCAGAGGTCGCAGGTTCGAATCCTGTCCCCGCTACCAGGTAAAACGGCCCCCGGAGAATTTCCGGGGGCCGTTTTCATGCCTCCTGGACATGTTTGGCCCACAAGCGGTTCTCACGTCCTCACCGCGTACGGGACTATCATTTTCTTCACCGCCAAAACCGTCCTGCTTGCCCACAGGAGACGGCGCGACATGACGTCCGACGATGACCGCACCGGGCCCGGATTACGGGGCCGCCTGGCGCGGCGTCTCTTTGGCTCGGCGACTGTCGTCGTGCGGCGGTGGGCCTGGTCCAGCCTGGTGGTGTGGATAGCGCTGACGGTCCTGGCGGTGGTGGCTTACCTGGTGCACCGCCGCGGTGGCTACGGGCGACTCGGCGCGGCACTGGATTCCGTGCTGGTCAGCATCGCGGAAGTGTTCGGCGTGGACGACACCACCACTGCGCCACGCACCCTGGTGGGTGGCGTTCAGCACGCACTCATTCACCGACTCACTCGCGGCGCCGTCGCTCGCCGGCGCGGCGCCCCGACCCTCGACAGCGCAGCACCCCCCGCTAGTGAGGCGGGCCCGACGCCGCCCAAGGACTGAGCGGCGGTGAACAATCGGCCAGCGCCGGCGCCGAGATGACGGGACGGTGACCCGATGTGTATCCGGCTGCGGCGCAAGGCAATTCGCGAAGCCAGCTGAGGGTCGGCGTGGCGCCGCCGTCCATCGGTTCATGCCTAGCGGGGCAGCACGGCCTCGATGGCGCTGATGACCTCGGGGGCATCGGGCTCGGTGCGGGGCCGGAACCGCTGCACCACCTCACCGCCGGGGGAGAGGAGGAACTTTTCGAAGTTCCACTGGATGTCCCCGGCCTGGCCCTCGGCGTCGGCGGTTTTCGTCAGCTCGGCGTATAGCGGGTGGCGGTCGTCACCGTTGACATCGGTCTTCGCCAACAGCGGGAACGTCACGCCGTACGTCGTCGAGCAGAACTCCTGGATTTCGTCGGCCGTGCCCGGCTCCTGGCCCATGAACTGATTGCAGGGAACGCCGACGACGGTCAGCCCGCGCTCGCCGTAATCCTTGGCCAGCTTCTCCAGCGCTGTGTACTGCGGAGTCAGTCCGCATTTGGAGGCGACGTTGACGACCAGCGTTGCGCCGTCGGACAATTCGGCCAGCGTGGTCGACCGGCCGTCGAGCGTGGTCAGGGCGATGTTTTTCAGGGTCACGCCCACGACGCTAACGCAAGTCAGAGCCAGCCGGTACGGGCGGCGGCGACCGGCTCGGCGGGGGCCGGCGCCAATTCGCCGTTGCGCACGCCCTCGAGCAACCGTTTCACCGCGGCGACGATCTCCGGGGCCGCCGCCGCAAGTCCGGCGGTGTCGGCTTCGCCGACCCCATCGGCGTCGACGCCGGCGCGGGCCAGGATGGCGCGCGGGTTGGCCAGCTGCTCGGTCAGCCAGGCCAGCGGGTCGGCGGACAACTCGGGGACGAAGTGCCGGCTGCTGGGTTCCCAGCCGTTGAACCGCGGGTGGTGGTGGGCCCGGTCCAGCGTCCCGGGTGGGCTCTCCGTGGACCCGAACAGGTCCACCCGCCACACCGGCCGGGTGAAGGCGATCGGGACGCCGGCGTAGATCGAGCCCTGGGGCGCCGCGCGGTCGACGAGGCGCAGTTCCAGCCTGACTCCCCGCTCCGGGGTTTCCTGACCCTCGAGCGGGGATGGGTCGATGAAGTACATGTCCCCGACGACCACGCCCAGGGATTCGAATCCGAACGCTGCGAGCATCGCGCACCTTTCCTCGTTCTGCTCGAGCGTAGACCCGAGCCGTGAAATACGGTCATCACCAGTTCCCGCCTCGACAGCGGTCAATTTTGTGAACGGCGGTTCGCACAATCGTGGCCGTCACGGTACATTTCATTGGACTTCGTTAGTGCAGGAGTGCGAAGCCCCTGGCAGAAGCAGGGGGTGATTCGTCGCGGTTCCCGGGAGGCCGCGGCGCGGACGTGAGGGGCAGCGGCGGTCGTGTCGACACAATCAGGTCCCGGTTCACCCGTGCAGATCAACTCGCAACGAACCCCGCCGTTCAAGTTGATCGCCGTCGCCGTGCTGGCCGTGTGCGTGCTGATTTTGGCGTTGGTATATGGGCAATTCCGGGGGGCCTTCACCGAAAAGACGCAGCTGACGATGATCGCGGCACGGGCCGGGTTGGTGATGGATCCGGGTTCGAAGGTGACCTATAACGGGGTGGAGATCGGCCGGGTGGGGTCGATCTCGGAGACGGTGCGGGACGGGAAGCCGGCCGCGAAGTTCATCCTCGAGGTGTATCCGCGGTACCTGAAGCTGATTCCGTCGAATGTGAATGCCGATATCAAGGCGACGACGGTGTTTGGTGGCAAGTATGTGTCGTTGACGACGCCGGCGAA
>NZ_BAAGDE010000063.1:0-33786 GCF_054660795.1 Mycobacterium sp. MUNTM1 | reverse complement strand
AGTTCGCTCTACAGTGGACCACGACCCACCAACCCCAAGCCGCATAGCGACTGGACCACCGAATGGGTCCCCCTCAGGTGCACCTCGGTGATCTCAATTAATTTGTCGTAGCGGGGATTTCAGCCCGGTTAGGCGCAGTCCGTGCAGATCGGTTGATCGTTCGTGTTGCTGGCGAGTCGGCTTTTGTGTTCGACGAGAAAGCAGCGGGCGCAGATGAATTCGTCGGCTTGTTTGGGCAGGATGGGGGCTTGTAGTACTTCGCCGGAAAGGTCGGCGCCGGGCAATTCGATCGGGTCGGCGGTGTCGGGGTCCTCGTCGAGGAGTAAGTCCTGTCCGCCGTCGCGTGCTGGGCGTAGCCTTTCGAGTGAATCGTCCTCGGAGACTTCGGCGTTGGTGGTGCGTGGCTTGTCGTAATCGGTGGCCATGGGGACTCGCTTTCTTCGGTGTGAAGCCTCGAATGCCTGGTGCTCTACTGGCTGCGGTTGAATAGTCCGGCGAGGTATGCGGTTCGGCAGGCGTTGCGGGCCAGTTTTCCGCTGGTGGTACGCGGAATGGTGCCGGCGGCCACGAGTTTGATGTCGGCAACGCGGATGTGATGCTGGCGTGCGACCGCTGCTCGCACGGCATCCTGGACCGGGGTAGGGTCGGCGCGGCCGGCGCCTGCGGCGCGTTCGGCCACGATGACGAGTTGCTCGACGGTTTTGCCGGCCGATGATTCAAGCACTCCGTGGGGAATTGGGAACGCGGCGACGTATCCGTTGCGGATGGCTGTTGAAGCCTGGCTGACCGTGGTTTCGATGTCGTGGGGGTAGTGGTTTCGACCGTCGATGATGATGAGGTCTTTGATCCGCCCGGTGAGATACAGTTCGCCGTCGATGTAGACGCCGAGGTCCCCGGTTGCCAACCAGCAGCTATTGTCTTCGGCGCCCTCAGCGTGGCTGCCGTGCTCTAATCGCGATTGCAGTTTGTTGGCGAATACATGCTGTGTTTCGTCTTTTTTGCCAAAGTATCCGCGGCCAATATTGTTGCCGTGCAACCAGATTTCCCCGATCGTGCGGTCGGGAACCTCGGCGCCGTCAGGGTCGACGATCACAGCCCACTGGTTGGGGATCGGTTGGCCGCATGAAACGTAGGGGACCGTGCCTGCGGTCACTGGCGCGACGGGGACCGCGCGGCCGCCGCCGAGCTGGTCACGGTCAAGGTAGATCGCGCTGGCCTTGGCGTCTTGCGCGATACTGGCCACCGAGAGTGTTGCTTCAGCCATTCCGTAGGACGGTTTCACCGCCGTGGCAGGCAGACCGTAGGGGGCGAACGCGTTGGTGAATTTGTTGATCGCCGACATCGTCACCGGTTCTGACCCGTTGAGCAGGCAGACAACATTGCTGAGATCGAGGCTCTCTCCTTGGGGCGGTAGGCCGCGTTCGGCGGTCAGCTCGAAGGCGAAGTTCGGTGCGGCCGCAAACGTGCGCCCGGACCGGCCTTCGGCGCCTAGCTGCTTGATCCACCGGTAGGGCCGCCGCAGGAAGGCCATGGGATCCATCAGCGTGATGGATTCCCCAAACAGTGCAGGGAACATAATCATGATCAGTCCCATGTCGTGATACAGGGGAAGCCAGCTGACACTGCGGACGTGTAGGTCCAGCCCGCCCGCTAGGACCATCTGGATGACGTTGGTGCACACGGCGCGGTGGATGATTTCCACCCCAGCGGGGGTGCGTGTTGACCCGGAGGTGTACTGCAGGTAGGCGACGTCATCGGTATCACGCGATATGTTGGAAAAGCTCGCGCCGAGTGTTTCGGGAACTGCATCGACGGCGATCAGTCTTGGACGTTGTTGGGGCGGTAGCGCTTTGATAAATGTGCGGATCGGCTCAGCGGCGTCGGTAGTGGTCAGCACTGCGGCGGGCCGGGCGTCGGCCATCACCGCGGACAGACGCTCAGCATGCCCGGATAACGTCGGTGCGAAGAGCGGGACCGCGACGTTGCCGGCATGGACCGCAGCGAAGAAAGCCGCAACGTAGTGCAAACCTTGTGGGGCGACGATCGCCACCCGATCCCCCGCCGAGGTGACTTGCTGTAGCCGAGCGCCGATCGCACGAACTTGTGACCACAGCGCGTTCCAGCTCAGATCAACAGCCTGCCCATCTTGATCCTTGGCGTAGTCAATGAAGCGATAGGACCGGCGATCACCGAAAGCCACCCGGTTGCGGTCCAGAAACGATGTCAGTGTCACTCCATCGGGAACCACGATCGTGCCATCGGCAAGAACGTAGTCCGCGAGATCGCCGACTGTAGCCGCGCCAACATGACGCGAGAACGGATTCTCGACCACGACGAGCAACAATAATAGGTGGACTAACTATATGTACCCATGAAACCCGTCACACCTGCATTGCGGTGTAATTGGGACCACACTGCTCCGCTCTGTTTGAGCCACCTTCGTGCGCCGTCAAAACGCCAAGGTATGGATTTCGATCCGCCCGTCGAGGTCGGTGCCGACTTCGATACGAATCGGCTGGGTCCGGAAATCCACGCTAATCCCGGGCGATCGTGCGCGGGTATACGTTCTCACCGGCGGGGTTGAGTACAGCAGCGTGAAGACCCGGACCGTCGTCAAAGCCTTCGGTCAAAAGCATCGCCAACAACTCGTGTGGAGTTCCCCCGTCGTAACCGAAGTTTATTCCGTCGAGTTCAAGCGTGTTGCCTTGGTCGTCGACGAACTGGACGATTTTCGACTCGGCGCCGTGCTCGCTGGCACCTCGTATGCGGTCAGGCTCATCGGGGAACGTCAGAATAACGTGGTTCCAGTCACCGAATTGTTCCCGGACTCGGTGATAGAAACTCCACGCTTGGCTGGTGTCTGGATTGGCTCCGCGGTTGCTCAGCATCACGGGTCGCACATTAGTCGTGAGGACTGACAATTGGTTGGCAGGACGCCAATTGCCTTGTCGCTGCACTAGCGCAGGCGGCGTTCGCCGCGATGGACAGTCGGCAGTGACACAAAGAATCGTCTCAGCGATCTCGCGGGCGCCCGCCTGGTTTAAACGTTTTCGATCCGAGACGGCGGCTCAGTGGTGGAAGAGTCGTGTGTTGGTGTGGGCCAGGGTGATGCCCAGCTCTTGGCAGGCGTCGCGTACTTCGTCTGTTCGTGAGGATCCGCCTGGTTCCACGATGCAGGTCACCCCGTAAGACCGTGCGTGGTCGATGTTGTCGCGGAAAGGGATGTATCCGTCGGAGACCATCGTGATGTCGGTCAGCCCTTTGTCCCAATCCGTCCAGCGTTGGCCATCGACCCTGGGGCCATCGAGCCCAGTGAGGGCGGCTAAGGTCGCGCGTTGTGCCGATGTCATGTCGTTTTCTGCGACGCGGATCTGCCAGTTGAGTCGGTCTTGGCGTGCTGTGGCCGAAGGGAACGCAAGTCCCTGGACGGGTGGGTAGCGTCGGCGCCACCAGATCGTTGATTTGTGTCCGGCGAGTCTGGTGCAATCCACCCGAGATTGTTGACCAGCTCCGATTCCCACCGTCATACCGTCTTTGATGTAGGCCACCGAGTTGGATTGTGTGTAGCGCATCGTGGCCATGCCCAATAGCGCGTCGCGGGTCTGCCGCTGATTCAAGGCTGGACCGTTGATGACGTGCAGCAGATCGGCTGTCAGTGGCAGTTGGTCGCGCTGCTGTTCGAGTCGCACACCGTAGACCTCGCGGCATTCCCACTCAGGTAGCTGGTAGTCCGGGTCGGCTTGCAGGACAAGGAATTTACCGCCTTTCTTGCGTGTCAATGTTTGCATGGTTCCGGGGCTGAATCCGGGGGCGATGATCCCGTCGGAGACGACTCGCCCCAAGAGGTCGGCTAATTCCTCGTCGACTGGTTCGGACACCGCGATCATGTCTCCAAACGAACTCTTTGGGTCTGCGTCGCGTGCACGCACATACGCGCTCGTCAGTGATCCGATGACGCCGTCGCCCAAGCTCCATGTCTGGCGCGTCGTGGCGTCGACTTCGCCCGCGATCGCCGCACCGGCCGGCGACACATGTTTGAACGACGCCGCGGCCGGCGAATCGGTCGCAGCCTTCGCCTCGCGCACCAGCTGCCAGGCGTTCAACGCGTCGAGGAGGTTGATCATTGACGGGCTGCCGTGCAGGATCCGGACCGGGCCGTCAGCAGCAGAGAGGATTCGGCCGCGCTGGTGCGGGTTCATGCCATATCGCAGGTCCATCGCAAACTCCTCGGAAAACTACCGAGGAGCACCCAGGCGTTCGACGCTCCGACTGTCAGCTTCCCCGTGGTGTTCCCACGCAACGCCAGTCGCAGGCATCAAGCATAACGGTGACATGGAAAGGTAATCCACAGGCTTAGGAGGTCAGGCAGATTCGAGTCGGTTACATCGCCCGCAAGGGTGGCGTGGTTTGCCCCCTGTGGAAGACCGACCCGGCGCGGACCAGGACGACCACGTGCGGTGCATTAATTGCGCGCCAGCGCGGTTGACGTGGCGGCGATCAGCAACCTGGGCACGGCAAGAACAGTTGTCCGTGGTCCGGTGCGTTCGTGACCTTGCTCCGCAACTGTACTGCGGCAAGGGAAGATTCGATCAGATTCGCCTTACACTCAGGTGGCTCCACTGCACGGTTCCGCAGACTCACGCAGTAGATTCACGTTGCGGGCAGCTGTAGGAGCCGTCGGGTGTGCCGACATGCACGAACCACCGGCTTGCGAGCCAGGCCACGGCAGCCATCTTGTGCTCGTGTTTGGGCTCGAATGACTTTTGGATCGCTGTTAAGTGTCGGCCGGCGGTCTCGGCGTCAATACCTTCTGCTGGCTGCATTTCGCAATCCGTTGGCAACTTGCCGGCGAACCACTTGTTCTGGAATTCCAACCACTCTCGGAAGTGCGGGTAATCAGCCGGGATCGCTTCGAAGGGCGGCAGTAGGCTGCCCAATACTGCCGGGAATGCCAGGAGCACATCGTCTACCACCTGCGGTCGGGCGTACAGGTCAACAATTTTGCCAGTCATGCGTGTCTCCGGTTTCTTCGTACCTTCATCGGTCGGCCGTCAGGCCGCGCTCCGCAAGGACGCATTCGATGCCGCGGTTGAAATCCCCGCCGAGCGACAGACTGAGTCGGTAACGCTGATTGCGTGCCCACTCCTCGGCATCGGCCGCGGCCAATCCAGACAGAGCAGCGGTGGCGTAGTTGACGCCACGGTCGAATTCACCCATCAACGGACCTCCCTCGCCTACAGTTACGGGCCTGCGCTAGCTGAGATTTCATCTTTGGCACTTCGTGTGTCGGCATAGCGGACTCATCGCTTCGCCGCCGCTGATTAGGTTTTCCGCCGCCTTCCAAGGTAATTCGCGCATGTTTTCAGTGCCTTTGGTGGATTTATGTCTCGGCAAGCGGCGCCGCGGGGCCGCGTTCTAAGACGAGCGCTGGCAAAAGCCCCGGTGTGAAGCGGAAGGTGCCGGTGAGGTTGCACCAGGCACTCAGTGTTGGATCGCCAAGAACTATTCGACGGAACACGGTGTTCTCTGTACCGGGCCGCGCAGCGATGGCCGAGCGTTCCGGAAGTTCTTCGAGAGCGTCCGCTGAGGTGATCACTTGGGCGTTAGGGGACCACAGTTCGTCGATCACTGCTTGCTCGGTGTGTCGCCTCCATTCATCTTCGGTGGTCACGATCACCCCGCATCGGCATTGCCCTTGATCGCCGTCGCCGAGCATCCAGTTGCATTCGTGGGCATCGACGATGGACTCGGTGCGGGTGCTGTCCGATTTGTTATCTGTCAGGCTCATGCGTCTCAATCTCCTCGGCGTTACGGCAGATAGCTTCTACAGGTTGTCTCGGCGGTTGGCGATATCGAGCAATGGTTCGGCGTGGCACGGTTGATTCAGCGGGCAAGACCGCCAACTCGTGCTCCGCTTCGCGCGGAGTAGCGAACGACTGGGACAGCGCGCGAATACTTGCGTCGCTGTTCCGGGTAGCGACCGCATAGGCCCACTGTTCTCTCGCGGTGATGGTGACGCCGCGGACAACGAGTGTCTCGGCAAGCGCTGCTGCGCCCAGGGTGTGACTTCCATCGACTTCGCGGATAAGTGTCGCTAGGGCATTGATCGATTCAGCGCTGTGTGGGAGCTCGGCGTCAGCCGATTTCAGATCATTTCTTGCCATTGGTGGGTCTCCTTTGCTGTGGATTCGAAAGTCGGTGCGTTTACTGGATCGCTCGCAGCCGGGTCACCGAGTCTTGGTGGGTCTCGATCCATTCGTTGCCGGCGGGAGTTGTCCCGTAGTTGCCGCCGGCGCTGTTACCCAGGAATCGGATCAGTCCCGCATCGCAGAGCGCCCGAATTGTGTTGGCGCGGGCCCACTTCGTTTCTTCTCCGTGGTACGCCGCGAGAAGAGCCCACAGTTTCGGCTCGCTCATCCGTATTCGTGTCGGCGACACGGTTCGCTGGCTTTCTTTACGGGACGGTTTCATGTTGCTTTGCCCGGTGCGGCGGTTGTTATTCCTAGGGCGTCGGCGGCTTCTGTGAGCCGATGGTCGTAGGTGACCAGTGCGGTCAATGGCGCAGCGGTTGCGGCGGTTTGAGCAGTGGCCAGGTGGATCGCATCGAGCGAGCGCAGTGCGGGGTGGGGGTAGGCAGCGGCGGTGGAGCGAATGACCTGGTCGATTTCGAACCGGTCCAGCCTGGCTATTACCGACGGTACGGTCGGCAGCCCTTCTGGGGCGACTACTCGTATGGCTCTTGAGAGCTCTACTTCGGTCAGAACAGATGTTATCCAACGTAGTTCGATGTGCGCGTCGAGCCAGTCGCCCAGATGGTCAGATTCGGGCTCGATCCGAATCAACTTGACCAGTGCCGAGGTTTCCAGGTAGATCACGGGGCTAGTACCGTTCCTGGCCGCGCATTTGCTCGAGCAGCGCGCCGGCGTCGAGGCCGCCGTGCATCGCGATCGTGGGCCGAGGTGCCGGGCCGCGCATGGTCGCTGGTTGTACCCTGCCGCTGCTAATCAGCGTGTCCAGCGGGCCGGCGGAGGCGGGCATTATTCGGGCGATGACCTCACCGCGTTCGGTAATGGTGATCTCCTCACCGCCCTTGACGCGGGCCAACACCTTCGACGTCTCTTGGTTGAGGATCCGGATAGACACTTCGCTCATAGTCACCAAGGTACTACATATTTGTTCTACACGGTAGGTGGTTGCCGCAAGATGTCATCTGCGTGCCTCATATGTTGCTGCGGCGTTGGCGATTTGGAGTATTGGTGGTTTGCCGTTGGCGGCTGCTTCGACGCGGTCGGATATGAGGTGGGCGCGGCCGGGGACGAGGAAGCTGGCGCTGCGTATGCCGTCGCGGATGACGATGCGGTTGGCTGCGGCTAGCGAGATGATGTGCGCTCGGGATTCTTCGAGTGCAGCGAGCGGGAAGTTGTCTGGGCTGCGCTGGCTGTCGCTGACGAAGTTTTCGTGTGTGGTGCTGGCCAGGACGTGTACTCCGATGCGTTGGCGGATGCGGATGATTTCTGAGAGGAGCCGCGCGGCGTGCGGTGAGGATCCTTGGTTGTTTTTGTAGAAGTCGATGTTGTCGACGATGAGGTAGAGCTCGGGCCCGGTGAAGTAGGTTTGTTGTTCTTCTTCGGTGGGGTGGAGGTCGGGGTTGGTTCCGATGCGCCGGTGCATTTCGGCGAGGACTTCTGTGAGGACTTTGTCGGTACGTTCGCGGTCGGCGTGAGCAGCGAGGTAGTGCTCTTTGGCGAGGAGGCGGCGTTGTCTGTTGAGTGCGCCGCGTTCGTCGAGGATGACGATTTTGGCGTCTTGGGGGGCGAACGAGCCCAGGATGCCTGTGATCAGGGTTGTCAGGGTGGTGGTTCGGCCCGATTGGGGGCGGCCCAGGATGAGGGTGTGTGGGCTGGTGTCTTGTGGGTCGGGGCTCCACGGTATGCCGATGGTTGTCATGTCGACGCTGTTGAGGCCTAGTGGGAGTTGTACGTTGCGCTGCGGGCGGCCGGGCAGCCGCGGCCGCGCGTTTTGCGTTGCGCACCAGGGTTTCCAGATCTGTGCGAACGATAGATCTGTGGGTAGTGGTCGCAGGACGGGTATGCGTTGGTCTGGTTGGGCGGCCGCGTTGATGCCTTCGCAGAGTTCTTTGATGGCCGCGCTGTGATCAGTTGCGGTCATGACTTCGATTTGGTCGACTGTGGGTTCTGGGATGTCTTGAGGGATGGGTACGGCGATGCGGGCGCGCAGTACTTCGTATTTGTCTTTGCCGTTGAGGGTGGCTCGTTCGATGGTCAGACCTGGCTGGTTGGCCGGGTAGTTTTTGAGGATCTGTTTGGCGGTGGGCCCAGCGTCGCTCATGTTCTCGGCGCCGCGCAGGTAGATGGGGCTGACTGATTTTTGGGCCACTGCGGGTAGGTCGTAGGCGGAGTTGTCGGTGGTGATAGCGAAGTGGACTCCGTTGTTGGGGCCTGCTTCGATCATTGAGCCCAGCGCGTTGAGCCATCCAACCGCGGCGCCGGCGGCTGCCATGTCTTCGTTGTTGAGTTGTGCTTTCAGGGATAGCCAGCCGTCGATGGCGACGAAGAGGTATCCGTAGGGGTCGGCGGGTTGTGGGTTGGCATCTCGCCAGTGAAGGTACTCGCGGATGGAGTTGAGGTCGTGTAGCGCGAATAGGCGTGACCGTAGGGTGATGATCCGTTGGATCTCGGACAGGATCCGGTCGCGCATTTCGCTGTTTCCCTGGCGCGCGTAGCCCGCGACGTTGGGCAGGCTGCGGACGATGCCGAGGTCACCGCCTTGGTCAAGGAGGAGCCATGAAACCATTTGGGGTGCAAAGCGGAAGCTGCTCGCGATGATCATTGTGGTGAGGGCGGTTGAGCGGCCTGATTTGGCGGTTCCGGCGACAACGACGCTGCCTGCGTTGGTGGTGAAATCCTCGCTCAGGACGCTCTGGGTGTGATCCCACGGGTGGTCAACGATGCCGATCGGAATGGTCAGGTCGTGTGGGCCTGCCGCGGGTTGTAATGCCGCGTAGCCGCTGAGTTGAGCGAAGGTGACGGTTTTGCGTAGCGGCGGGGTCCACAGGTTGCGCAGCTGCGTTTCGACCGGCATCGACAGTTTTTTGAGCAGTACCTCGATTTCGGAGTTCTCTGTTCGGATTCGGCCGTCGTCGGCGCGGGCGACGTCGTTGGGTGCGGCTGCGGCGCCGTCGGCGCGGTCGGGGCGGTCGTCGAAGTTGTTGGCCAGTGTGTAGGCCACAAGTTCGGCGCTGGCTACATCCGCGTGGGCGGTGGCGGTTCGGGCCTTCTTGTATTCAAGAAGATTGTTGGCGGCGCGGACGTGGACCGGGTCGGAGCCAGCGAATTTGAGGAAGAGATGTCCGCCTTTGGTGTAGTTTTTGGTGCGTTTGGCGATGTTTTCTTCCCAGGCGTCGTCTCTTCCTCCCAGCACCACTCGCGAGAGCGTGTCGCTGCGTACCGCCAGGGAAGCAGTGAAGTTCATTTCCGACCAGACAGCTTGCTGACCTTGCAGGAAGCCCAGCTCCTGGGAGGCGAGCATCAGCCAAACACCCACTGAGCGGCCCTGTTTGGCGATGTGGGTGAACACTCTGCTGAATTCGGATTTGTATTGGTCATAGAAGATGAACGCTTCGTCGATCAAGACGATGAGGATGGGCAGTGGTTCGAGGTCGTATCCGTTCTCACGGAAGTACAGGTACTTGCCGACGTCGGGGAGACCGATTCCGAGGCGGGCTTGTTCAGCGGCCATGAATCTCTTACGGCGTTCGATCTCGCCGAGAATCGTCGCGGCAAGCCGGTCAAGGATTTCGGGGTCGCCGGTGTCGTTGACGATGCCCGTGACGTGGGGTAGGCGCCGGAACCCGAGAAACGATGCTTCGCCTTTGAAGTCGATGATCATGAAGTTGAGCTTCTCCGGTGGGTGCCAGGCCGCGAGCGAAATCACCAGGTCTTCAAGGAACATCGATTTACCGGAACCGGTTTGGCCCTGCAACGGCCAGTGCGGGCCCTCTCCCCCGGTGTCTCCGGTGGCGATGTTCTTGATGAACGGTGTGCCGGTGGGGATTCCGTCTTTGTAGAGCGTTCCCAGCGGAACGTCTAGACCTGGGTTCCAGCGTCGCATCGTCCACAGTTCTTCCCGGTCGTATGTATCTAGATCGGGTATTCCCAGCAGTTCTGTCAGTCGCAGATCGCGGTTGTTGGCTGACGTGGCGTCGGTGTCGGCGGTGATTTCACCCGGGTTGGCTTCGCGGTAGCGCGCCATGCGCCGCGCGAACGCTTCAGCGGCCGGCCTGCTCATGGAGTCGACACGAGCGACTTCGGATTGCGGTGGGGCGGTGAGGATTCCTTGCTTGTCGACGACAAGGTATCGGGTCTTGTCGGACTCGAGCACTGAGCTCATTGTTCGCCCCGTTCTGTGTTGTTCGGGATTATCGTTGCCCTTGTTGGGTTTTCAGTGTATTCGCTATCGGGTTGGGGTGGTCCGGTTGTGATTGGCGGTGTAGTGGCGGTGTGTTCGGCGGTCTGTTTGCACGTGCGGTAGATCTGGTCGGCGAGGTTGGCGAGTTGTCTTTTGTCGGCGACCACGGGGCCTTGGACTGCCAATTCGATTGCCGTCGAGCGAGATGGAACGAGGTAGGGGCTGTAGTCGGTGTGGGGGTCGACACTGAGTGCGATGTCGGTATCGGATGCGGTTTTCGTGATGGCGTGGTCGGTGAGGTAGGCGCTCCACTCGTCCCAGGTGGGCTGCCAGCCTTGGTGTAGGTGGCTTAGCCGGTAGAGCAGATAGGCCGTCGTGGAGGTGATGGTCGCGTTGGGTGGTATCTGGTCGATAACGCGTTGTGCTGCTGGAACATATCGTCCGTCTCTTACCGCCGGGGAGTCGGGAATGCAGGCTGCACGGGAGGCCGGAAGATTCGGGGCGCCGCCCTGGAGGGCTTTGGCGAAGGCCAGTGCGGTGTCTATCGGCGCGTACATGATGTAGAGGCCGGCGCCGGCTACAGTGCAGCCGACGACGATCGCGCCGACCAGGAGCACAGGTTTGATGGGTGCAGTGATCGCGGTGGTGACCAAGCGGCGACTTACGCGAAGTGTCCAGGTCAGCGGGTTGAGCCGGGCGAGGATCGCCAGGAGCTGGTTCACGTGCGTTGGCTTTCGGCAAGCAGTGCTGACTCGGCGGGGTTGAATTCCCAGTGGGCCTTGATGACATCTGTCGTGGGGGTGTGGATGTGTAGCGTTTCTGGTTCAAGGGCGTCGATCACATAGCTGGGTTGTTGTCGGATCGGCGTGGGTGACCAGACGATCCGTACTGGCGCCGGTGATTGGCCGGCACCGTTTTGGGGGGGCGTCGCGCTGCGTTGATGTGTGGCGCCGACGGTGGTGATGGTGAGGTCGGGTGTGGAGTGGGCGCCCACGCCGGCGTTGCCCAGGACACTGGCGATCGCGGCCAGTTCGGGGGATCGAACTTCGATGCGCAGTCCCAGCGGTGCCGCGCGGATGAGGACCAGGCGCACGATGTCGATGTTCCCGATCAGCCATAGCGGTTCTGCGCAGGCCGTGGCGAGGTCCAGCCAGATACGTTGCCCGCCCGAGAGGGTGTGCCCGAGGTAGATTCCGACTCCCCCGGGCATGAAGCGTGTCGCGGCCGATTCGTTGATGGCCACGGTCCGTCCGGGGATCGCGGTTAGTTCGGGTGGCACCGCGAGGGGCAGCGCTGTGGTGGCTATCGCGGCGTGCTGGCTGTATTCGCGGCGCAGTTGGCTGACCTCTGCTAGTGCCACGGTGTCTAGGCGAGCGACTTTGTTGCAGTAGAGCTGCTCGATGTGGTCGGCTTCTTCTGTGGACGGGGTGATGTGGGTGATGGTGGCGCAGACTTCGGTGGTCCCGCGTAACCAGTCTGAGTGCGTTTTTGCCGTGGCGTCTTTGGTGGGGCTGAATCCGACCAGGTATGGGGCGCCGTTACCGGCGTGACGGAACCCTTCGTGGCCGACTGAGTCGCTGAGGAGCTCGACGAGATCCAGGTGTAGGGCCATGACGTCTTGGCGGGATAGCCGTTTGGCGTTGAAGCCTTGCAAGGTGATGGCGCGGTGAGCGCGGGCCGCGGCGATTTTGATCGTGCGGGTCAGTCCGGAGGCAAAGACTTCGCGGGGATCGCTGAAGCTGTCGATTTCGCGTGCTGCGATGCTGGGCATCGAGTCGGCCATGCTGATGGTGACCCGTAGGTAGGTGCGTCCGTACGCTACAGCGCTGACGGGTCCTGTTGTGGTGAAGGCAATTCGGGCGAGCCTGTCCTGGCGGGCGTAGGTGTAGCCGGCGGTGGTCAGCGTCAGGTCGTGCAGGGTGATGTCGAATTGGCGTAGTTCTCGCCGGATCGGGTCTAGGTCGAGGGTGGGACTTGACCAGGTGTTGTCTTGGTCGAGTAGGTGAACGGTGAATGGTTTTGGGGTGATCTCGATGATGATCGATGCGCGGGTGCGGGTGTGGTCCCACAGGATTGCTGTGTTGTCGTGAGAGATGATCTGGGCGAGGCGTGGTGTTCGTCGGGTGCTGCTGGCGCGGTGGCGGATCCATCCGATGAGCGTTCGGTCTCTGTAGGTGATGGTCAGGGCGGCGGCGGTGATCGCGGCGGCGCCGAGGGTGACGTAGGTCGTGTTAGTCGTGTGGATAAGGCGTGTGGCGGCCTGGATCGCGGTGACTGCGGCCGCCCAGCACAGCACTTTGGTTGCAGATGTGGTGGCTCCGAAATGCATGTTATTTCACTGTCTTTCGCCGTGCTAAGCCGATGATCGCAGCCGCCGACAGGATGGCGGCCGCAGCGCCGATGACGCCGAGCGTGATGTTTCGCGCCAGGGTGTCCGGGGCCGGTGGTGGCACATATTTTTGTGCAGCTTGCGGGGGGATCCCCGGTGCCACAACGGGGCCGGCATCGTTTTGGTTGTTTGTCAGTGCAGCGACTGCGTCGATGATCCCTGCGCCCAGGACGTTGGTGATGCTGTTGGAGGGGGTGTGCGCGGTTCGTTTGATCCGTGCGATGACTTGGTTTGCGGTCAGTGTGGGGTGTAGTTCGCGGATGAGCGCCGCAAGGCCGGAGACGTAGGCGGCGGCGAAACTGGTTCCGTTTTCGGGGATGGGGTTGGACTCTTCGACGAGTGCGTTTGTTAATGCCCCAGGTTGTGGTTCGGCGGGGTCGAGGGAGACGATGTCGACTGCGGGGGCGGCTGCGCCGACCCAGGGCCCTGGCATGGAGTGCACGTAGGGATCGCCGGTAAGGGTTGTTCCTCCGACTGAGAGGACGAAGTTGTCGAAGTATGAAGGTATGGAGACAGATTGGGTTTGTGTCCAGTTGCGTGGATCGGCGGGATTGTCGGGGTCTTGCTCGGGGTTGTCTTTGCAAGTTTCGTGGCCGGTGTTACCGGCGGCGGCGATGACGACAGCGTTTTTGACCACAGCCGCGTAGTAGAGGGCCCCGGCGAGGGGTTTGAGGTCAGGCAGATGTCCGGCGTCGACGCATGCTGTCAGTGACAGGTTGATGACGGTGGCGCCCATGTTGGCGGCGTGGACAATGGATTTGGCCAAGGTGGCCATGCTTGCGGCGCTTTTGTCGGCTGGGCTGAGGTTTGGAGGCGGGTTGTCCTCAGTGTATTCAGCCGAATGTTGGCGGATGGAGATGATGGTGGCTCCTGGTGCTACGCCGACGAATCCGTCGTTGACCGAGGGCTGCCCGGCGATGATGCCAGCTACCAGGGTTCCGTGGTGGTCGCAGTCTTCGAGCCCGTTGGTGGTGCCGACGTAGTCGCCTCCGGGCTGCACATTGGGCAGCCGGGAGACGGGTTGGACGCCGGAGTCTATGACCGCAATGGTTTGTCCGTCGCCGCGTGCGAATGCGTGTAATGCCTTGACGTTGAATACGTCTTGCGCGGGGATATTGTTGAATTGGGAATTGTCCAGGACCGCGGACTGGCCGCAATTTCGGTTCTGTTTCATGGGGTAAACCGGCGCGGGCGGAGTGTCTGGTGGCGCGATGTCGGTGCTGGGGTTGAAGGACCAGGGCGCGATCGCGGCGGCGGGCGCCGCTGTCGCCGTCGCTATGAGCGTGGTGAGCGTCAGGGCGAGGATGAGCCGAAGGGTTGCCATGTTGATCACCAGGCCCGGAATAGGTGGTAGAGGTCCATGAAGAACCAGCCGAGTATCAGGTAGGGGGCGCAGTAGACCAACAGCTCGAACATGTCGATCGCCTTTTTGGCCATGATGCTGGTCAGGGTTAGTTGCCGGACTGAGACGATCACCGCCAGCAGTGCGACCAGTGTGAGGATCCCCAACGCTGCGCCGGCGTTGGCGGTGAGCCCGTTTGCGGTTGTCGCCCCGGCAAGGAATGCCAGAACGGTTGCCGGGGCGGCGATCCAGAACGCGCCCTGCACTGCGGCGTCACCGCAGCATTGACCGCGAAACACAAGAGCGACCGCCATGGTGGCCGCGAAAACTGCGGCGAGCCACCACCGTTCGCGGGTGGCGATTCCCAAGAAGAAGGCCGCCGCCACGATGACTGACGTCAGGCCGACAGTGACGGCCAGGATGGCATATCGTGATGCGGCTACTCGATTTTTCTGGTGAAAGATCGAGTCCAGGGTTTCGTCTTTGCTTGTGATCAGCGGCAGCCGTGACACATCACCTTTGAGGTTCTTGATGTACGTTTCGCCGGTTGCCGGGATGTAGGGCAGGTTGATTTTGGCCAGCCCGAGTGCGATTTGCGGCGAGAATTTGATCATGACCAAACCCAGCGCCATCACTTGGGCGGCGATCACCGCCGGCGCCCAGGAGTACAGTCGCGACGCTAGCGGGGCGCTCACCGCGAGCAGAGCAGCTGTCGCGATGGTGACGTGCACGATGGGGTGACGCTTCGTGGCGGCGTAGAACACCACCGACAGTGTTGCCAGGATGATTCCGACCGTGATGATCGTGTAGATCGACACCGGGCGGGGAATGCTGATCGCTGCCGCGGCGGCAGTGAGTGCGTAGCCAAGCCAGTACCCCCAGCGGGGGACGGATTGGGTTTCAGGATTGTCGGCGTAGTCACAAACGACGGTGATCGCGAACAGCAGCATCGCGCTCACTGTCAGCGCCGAGATGATCCCGTAGCGGATCAATGCCGACAGCGTCGGGTGGGTGTCGACGAATACCACGATCCCACTGAGGCTCAGCGCCGAACACAGCAGGAGCACCGCAGCGGCGAGGGGCCGTGAGTGTTTGGCCGACCAGGCGGGGAACTGCTGGGTTTGCAGATCGGAGACGAACTCCGCGACGTCGTCGATAAGTTCGGGGTACACCTCTTGAGGGTCGCCTTTGCGGAGGTATAGCTGAACACCTTCGTGGACACCGGCTTCGGCCAAGGTGCCGTCGAGGGGTACAGCTTTTTGTCCGAGCATTTCCAGATGCCACGATTGGGAGTGACCGTCGAAATACTCGGTGCCGCGGCCGGAGTCACGCAGGATGTCTTTGCATTTGTCAACCAGCGAGGCCATCATCAGCGCGACGGTCGTGTGAGCCGGCACGCGCAGATCGATACAGTGCTTCGGTATCGCGATGGACACGCCGACTAGGTCTTCGTCTTCGCGGGTACTCAGGGTCACAGTTGCCGCACTTTCTTAGTTTTCCACGTCGACTTTTTGCCTCCGCTGCGGCGGAGCTTCAAATCCCATACTAGCCAACGCTTTACGGGTGATGATCCGCTCAGAGACAACGGATTCGTACTCTGCGCGGTATTGCCCGTCTGCGTCATCGAGTTCATTGCCTAGCTCTTCCAACGCTGCCGCCTCTTGCGCCGCAGCACTTTCGATCATCGCTCGTATCCGCTCGGATTCTTCAGCCAAGCGCGCGTCGTATTCGGCGATGATCCGCTCGCGCTCGTTTTCGTTCTGGGTCTTGGCAGTGCTGCGTAGCTCTTTGGCCTGTTGATCAGCCTCGCGGTATATCCGAGCGGCTTCTTCTGAGGCCTGCCGTCGGCGTTCCTTCCCGGCTATCGAGGCCTGTTTGAGGGCGGCCTCTTTTTGTTCCCGAATTTGGGCCGTCAACTCCCGCAAATTGGTTTCAGCCGCGCGCCGTCGATCCTGAATGGGTGCCAGCGGCCCCAGGGTCGATGATCGGACCGAATGCCTGCGCTCGGCGGCAGCCGTCAGCCGCTGGCGCACGTCCTGCATGTATGCTTCGATGTCCATCGGGGCTTCCTCTCTAATCGTCTCTAACGGTGAGTGATTCGATCATCAGGCAGCTTGTCCATCACCAACGCCGCGGCCCGTTCAAACTGGCGGCGAGTGTTCTTCTGCAGAAGCGACAGATTGATTTCGCCACCGGCGGCAAGATGCTGATCGAGCGGAACCTCAATCAAGCATGTCGTGGCATCGTTTTCCGCTGACAGTTGCCGAACAAATTCGGCCTTGGTCCGGTCAACGTCAATCGCGACGTTCCTGCCCGGCGCGGCGTCGTTCCATATCAGAACTGTCCGGGTCAAGAGGTGTTTGAAATCCTTCTGCATGATTGCGATGAACCGCGCGGCCGAGTCCACGCTCAGCGCGTTCGGCACGGTGACCAAAACAACGGCATGCGCCGATTCGAGCGCCGGGGTGAAGGCCGGGGCTTGGCGGTCAGGACTCGTATCCACCAGGTTGATCATGTATTCACCCTGCAGAACCGAAATGATGCCGTTGTACTCGTCTTCGCTGAGCCGGTATTCGGCAACGTTTTCCGCCGACACGAGAGTCTGCAGCCCAGCACTATTGGAATAGAGCTGGACTTGCACTTCGCTTCCCGACAATGGGCGTTCTGTCCGTTCGTTGATGGAACGCAGGAACTGCCGTACATCCGATGCCACGGCCTTGTTGCGTTCTTTGGGCATCCGCCGCCGCAAGGAGCCGTCGGTGTCGGCGTCTATGGCGACGACGTCGCTGACATTGCGATGCACTGACAGTGTCGAACCCAGGGCCACCGTGATCGTCGATTTGCCCACTCCGCCTTTGAGACCGACCACGACGATGTTCCTGGGGTAGGCGATCTTTCGTTGAATGCGCAACACGTCGCGGTCGTATTCTGCTTCCTTGGCTGATTTCGCCAGCTTGATACCGACTTTGGCAAGCCCTCCACGCCAACCCTGACTTGGACCTGTCTTCTCCGAAGCTTCTGTCGACCACGCCGACTCGTCGATGCCCTGTGACGTGCGCGGCACAGGCCCGGTAGTGGGTCGGTAGCCCGGTTCGGCGTTCGAACTGTATTGCGGGATCGGCTGAGGGACAGCGGTATTGGTGTGCCGCCCGGCTGGCGAAGGAGGTACCGGCCAATCCTGGCCAGGCGGCATCGGTGGCGGGAAGGATGCCGAGTCCGCTGACCAGCCGCCGCCGGCGGGCAAGGTGTTGACCGGTTGCTGACCGATGTTGTCACTGCCTTCGCCCGGGGCGGGCGCGCCGGGTTGGGCGGGGCGCGGATGGAGCTCGCGGGGTGGTCTGAACTGCTGATTGTAGGGGTTGTGTGTCATCTCTCGTAGTCCTCCTTGTCCTGGATGAACACCGTGGGTTAGCGGCCGTAGAACTGGGTCACCCAGTTGCCTGATTCGTCGACTCCGGAGCTGAAAAATTTTGCAGCGGGCGGCAATACCGAATTCGTATCGATTTCACCTCGCCATCCGAGGGCTCGCAGCACGAGCTCGGTATAGAGGATGCGGGCGACGTGGGCCGATAACGGGGCCCGCGCGTCGGGCGGTTCGAGGGCGTTTCCTCGAGGGTCGCCAAGGGTTGAGACCGCCTCGGGCAGTGCTCGGCTGGTGCGTACCGCGGCCAAGGCCAGAAGGTCGGGGTCTGCGGATGCGTTCACCGAGATTAGTTCTCGGGTTTCTTGGCGCAGCCGTTGGCGCCACAGTGACGATTCAGCATGAGCGGCCGGGACGCTGTTGTTTCCGGTGGTGTTGCCGGCGCCGTTGCCGTTGGTGTTGGTTGTGGGCGGTCCCAACGGCGGTGCTGATCGGCGTGTGACCGCGGCGACGGTAGCGACGGTTTCGGCGGTGCCCACGACCGTTCCGTTTGTCCGAGATGGGGGTGTTGCGGTGGAGGAGGTGCTGGGGGTGGATTGGATCCGTGGTGCGCGATTGCTGGGTTTAAGGCGGGACAGAATCGTTTGCACGACCGACGTTTCGACCTCGTTGAGCGGGTCCGGGTTTGCGGCGGCGCGCATGGTGTTGACCACACCCAGGGCGGCTTTGGTTTCGGCGGAGTCCGGAATCATTCCCGGGGCAAGCCCGTCGCGGCCAGCGGGGGTGCCAATGCTGGTGCTGGTGTGGTTGTGTGGTCTGTCAGCCATGTGATTGAACCGTTCGCGTGCTTGGGTCGCCCATTGCGATCCGGACTGGCGCATCCCTGAGATCATGCGGTCGATCGCTGTGGCCTTGGTGTTCAGGCCGCCGGGGAACAACCATCGCCATGCCCCTGAATACGGTTGGCCGCTGTCGGACTTGGCGTTGTTGATGAGCCAATCGCGGATCGGGCCGTACCGTTTCTCCAGGCCCCACACCGCGGCGGCTAGCATGTAGTAGACCAGGGTCAACACCGCGAAGTGTACGAGCGTTGAGTCGCTGAGCGCACTCACGGCGGCCATGGTGAATTGTGGTCCAAGGCGGGCGATCCCGATGATTCCTGACGCGACGATCAGGTTAGCTACTGCCGAAAGCATGAACCGCAAGAATTCATCGATCGGGCGGTCCTGCCATACCGAAGCCGCGGCCGCGAGGCCGGCCGCGGCGAAACGCAGAATCGATAACGTCAGGTGTGTCACGAATGCGATAGCGACAACGAGCGCGAAACGCACGTAGATCAGCACCGGTATCCACGCGATCAGCGTCATGACGAAGGCGAGTCCAACCGACTGGGTTGCCTGCACTTGGTCGGCGGTCAAGCAGGACAGCTTGCCGCCGATGCCGCCGTGTGGGTCCGGTGTGATCATCTTGACCCAGGCTTTTCCGCATTCGGGTGAGAGCTGGGAACCGTAGTTGAGCAGCCAGGTCAGCGGGCGCAGGAAATCGGTGACGACTGCGCTGTCGCTGGTGGGTGCGTGACCCGATGCCGGTATCGCCGTGTGCGTGTCGGGTGTGCTGGTCAAGGCGGTGGTGGTGGTGCTATCGCCGGACTCGCCTACCGTTCCGCCCAGGAGCCTGACCCAGGAGGTCAGCACGTTGCGTAGGCTGCCGGCTGGGTTGTAAAGCATCCCGAGGATCAGCACGTACATGACGCCCGAGGCGACCACTCGCTGGGAGGCTTCTCGCATTGTCTGGCTGCTGTTGCGGGAGCGGACAGCGATCACCAGGACTGCGCCGAGCAGTGCAGCCGCGAGCAAGATGATCGGCGAGATGAAGGACAGCAGAGTCGAGGTGACCGATGTCCACATCCGTTGGATGGGGTCGAGCCAGGCTGCGGGGTTGACGACCCATGCCACCAGTTGTGATGCGTAGGCCGTTGGGATGACCACCGGTAGATACAGGATGTTGCTGGTGATCCACGCGATGAAATCGCCGGGCCCCCATCCTCCGTCGAGAAAGAGGCGATAGAAGCGAACTTTGCCTCCGTCGGTGTCTGTCAGCCCTGGCGGCAGGACCCAGTTAACCCACACGATGGCGGGCCCTGCGGTTCGCGCGGTGCTCGTCGACCCGGATGATCGTTCCGGGCCTCGTGTCGGCAAGGCGGGTGCGTTCGGGGATGAACGGCAGGAACGTCTGCATCTTCCCGGGGTTTCGGCCATCAAACCAGAACAGTTCGCCTTCGCGACCGGCTTCGGGCAGATGAGAGTTCGGCGCGGCCGGCGATAAGTCGGTGGTCATGATCCGCACCGCTTCTGGTGTCGGGGCGATGTGGACCTGTTGGAGCACCGGGATCGCGTTCTCGGATGCACGTTGCCGAAATCCAGCGCGGCGGGTCGCCAACTCCAGCCCAGTACCGAGGCTGCCCACTGTTTGAGAGCTGGCCATGACGATGTTTTTGAACTTGCGGCCCTGCTTGTTTGTGTCAGACAAGATGTTGCGCTTGATGATCGGAGCGTCCAGCGTGTGCGCTTCGTCGATGCAGAACAGATTGACGCGGCCGGACCGGTCGAAATAGAACTTGGCCAACGCGGCTATCGCGGTGAAGACACCGGTGGCAAGACGGCTGCTCGTGGCAGTCGCGGTGTCACCGTCCCGTAGCAGATATTGGCGGGTGTTGAACACGACGAATCGTGATTCGGATGCGTTGATGGCAGGCAAATTCCTGACGGTGCCGCTGAATAGATCGATGGGGTCGACCAGGCAGGCGGCTGCCGGCATGTCTTTGATGGCGTTGAAGCTGCGGCGCAACGTCACAGCGACCGCGTCGTTTTGTGCAGCGATGTGCTCGAATACTTGTCGGGTGGTGGCCAGCCCGACTGCGCCGCTGACCGGGCTGCGATGCATTGATCGGTAGCCGGGAGCGATGACGGTGGCCAGGCGTTCGTACTCTGCGGAATTGAGGTTGACCCCGAGCAGCGGGCACCACACGTCGAGCCATGGAGCTGTCGCCTCGTCCGGGGGGAGGCATTTCAGCAGATCCAGTGAAATTTCTGGGCGCACCAGATCGACGATGATCGGGTCACCGGGTGAGGGTCGTTCCGGATCGGCGAACGCTGAGGCAAAGACTTCCATTTCACCGGTGGGATCAACGGACCAGACTTCACCTTGGAGGTCATGCACAGCAGAGGCGATGTTTTTGTAGAACGTCGATTTACCTGTCCCCTGCTCGCCGAACATCAAGATGGAGCCATCTCCACCCTCGGTTCCAGTGAGCACATCAATGTAGACGACCTGGCCCAGCGCGTTTTCAAGGTTCACGCCGATCGGCCACCCGTACGGATCTCCGAGGGTCTGTCGGCGTATCGGCATGACAGCCCCGAGCAGCGCAGGGGTCTGTGTGAGCCGGGTGTCCTCGATCACCCCGCTAACTGTGGTGCAGGGCAACATGTTTCGCCACTGCTGGACTTGTGCGCCGACGTGACGGAAAAGTTGGAACCCGTCGTCGGCCATCTCGCCAATGACCTTGTTGAGTTTCTGTTCGAGCTGGTGATGGTTGGCATCGGCGAACGCAAACGTGACGTGGACGTTGGCGAGCATGTTTTCGGATCGGGCACAGTCATACACATCCCTGAATTGAGCATCGACAGCAGCGTATTCGGCGGCGTCGAATTCAGACCGTGACAGCGCCGCGTCGTCGGCATCATTGCGCCTCTGAGCTTTGGCGAGCTTGCCCGCAGCCGAGTCACCCGGCAGCGGCGAAAAGGTCACCCGGAAAGAGACATCGGCGTCCAATCCGTGAAAGCCGTCCACGATGCCGCTCATCTTGTGGATGGCCACCGACCCTTCGATGGAGGGCCCCGAGGCCAAGGTCAACATCGTCTGGTAGCTGGTGAGGCCGTCGGGAAAATCCGGTGTTCGGGTGCCGGGACAGTGAACGGCGATGCTCGATTCCTTGCGTAGCGATCGATACCTGTGGAACACGCCGTCGCGGAATATCCGCCGTAGGCGTCCAGCTTTGGCGCCGGCTTGCTCGGCCACCGCTGCGACGAACATATCGGCCAGTGCGTCAGCTTCGTGCCCGGTCGTGATCGTGACCGGCCTGAAGTTCCGGTTCCCGGCCACCATTGTCTTGTCGTTGTGGCGCGACGGTAGCGAAGGAACGATCAGAGCTCGCAGCGCGGCGCGTTCCAGCATCCAATCCAAATCATCGGGAAGCGTTCGCAACGCGCGGAACTCGGCTGGTAGGCAACTCCATAGATCGCGTTCCCGGCGCTGCGCTTCCTGCAGACTGATGCCGGCCCACGAGGGGGCCAGTCCAACCGAGTCCAGCAGCCGCTCGTATTGCTTCTGGTCGGTCGATCCGACTTTCACGGCCAACCAGAACGGCCGCTCGAAGCTCTTGCGTTGTCCCGTCACGTACTGGTTGTTGAAGTGTGTCAACGCTTTCGCGGCGTCGCGGTAGAGCGTGGATTCGTATTTTGCCCATTCGGGCACGTGGTCGATGCAGCGGCGCGTCAGTGTCTCTGGCCGCACCCTGACTTTGACACCGATCACGTGGACCTCGCGGATGAACGCCAGCTGCGACAAGCTGCTAAACAGCGATGCGTTCAGCTTCTGGCAGCTCTCAATCGAGTTGAGGCGATGCGATGTGAAATTGATTCCCTCTAAAAGGTAGTTGACCCAGATGTCACCGTTTTTCAGGATGACCATGTTGCCCACTCGCGATGCAATCGGCGACGGCCACTCGCGGTTGTTTGACCACTCGGGGTTCGCGATGCGTGAATGTAGCAGTCCCAACTGGGTTCCTTCCCTAAGTGCAAGGCCGGGCCGCGGGGGCGTCATCGCCGTCAACCAGCGCGCGAGAAGCCATGCCAGAACGACCATTCCGGCGCACACCGCACCACCTACTGACTGCATCCCCATGTATTGCAAGATGAACAGGCAGATGAAGCCCCCCAGCGCGAGCCCGCCCGACAGAACACCCATCCGCACCCACAGGATCCGCCATTCATACGGAGGCTTGAGCCTCGCGGTGAAAAACTTGATCCGGCGCATTCATGGCCTTCCTCGAATCGCTGTCAATAGAATTTTCCCACAGGCTCAGACTCACTTGATCGCCTTAGCGAGACTGTCTTGGCTGTTGGTCAGCGAATATCGCTTTCGCCGCGCATCTGCCAAAGGCCCGGCGGCCAGCTAATTTTCGGAGTCAACGAACTTCGTGTCATCCAGCGATGGGTCACCTTCGGCATCAGCGTCTCGCGTCGGCCGCCAACGGCCAGCCGACCTCGGATCAGGTACGCGGGCACCGGTCCCCGTCCCCTGGACGGTCGGATCCCAGCGTCCCGTATCGCGGCAGCTGCCTGGCGTTGGTGAGCGCAGGGCCGTCAAACGATCCCCGAAACGCAGTTACGCTCTCACCCAATGCCGTCCTCAGCCGCCTCATCATCGCATGCTGTTCCAAGGCTCTGACCTCGGCACACTTCGGCCCGAACGGCGCTATCTGACCCTCATCCGCCCCGATTGTGACTTAGGCCATCCCCCAATTTACGCTTTGCAGTCCGCCCCAATCTGCGGTTTGCGAGCCTGTTGGAGAAAGGCCCGATTACGCGACTATCCCTGCGCGTCAGGCGATTAGAATGTCACTTGGGCGCACCGCCCGAATCTTGCTCAGGAGACGTGTTTTTGGAGGCCTATCTCTATTCACAGCACTTCGGGGACAGCCAGCTGTCGTTGACCGACGCACTGATCGACGTGTCAGATCTGGCCAGCCGCGGCGTCGTGAACCAGAACAGCTCGGTATGGGTCAGTGCGCACTCGCCGCGGCCGGACATGTGGATGCTCACTGACCGGTCGTCGTACACCTATGTTCACCACTCACGCACACCGGGATTCGTCCGAATCAGCAAAACCGATCTTCGGTGGGCCGCAGATTGGAACTCGACGATCAGCAACCCGTCGATCACGTTGTCCACCAAGGAGATTTCCGCCGCAGATGACGAGGACGTGAACATTACATTTATCGTCAAGCATCGCGTCTGCGGAGAAGAGACCACCGTGATCAAGCCGGATGGGCGCAAGGGATCGATGGTGGATGGGCGCTACACGCTGGGGAACTTCACCGTGATTGATCTGCCGACATTTAGGCCGACACCGCTGGCCGAGGCTGACAGTTACCAGAAGTCACACGCGGCCCATATGGGTGCGCACCACATTCTGAGGAGCATTCCCCGCAACAAGCGGGGAAAGATTTCCCCCTACATCGATCTGATGAGGTTCGAGCTCAGCGATGATGATATGGAACGGCTTCAAGAAGTACACAGCCAGATGCGTCGGATCTCGGCTTCCCTTGTCGACACGCTACGAACGCGCTTTGCCGAACGGGGGGCCCCGATGAGTCTGCTAACCAGCGAGGGCGCTACCGATGGATGATTTTTCCGACATCGATGGTTTCGAGAATGTTCTTGATGGCCCATTGCTTTTGATCGGTGAAGACCACCCTCAGAGGTACCTGCATGGTGAACCACGTGGTTTCGGACGCCCCACCGCGAACCGTCGCGAGAACGTCCACGCTATCGCCAGGAGCCGGCGCTTGGGGAGGCGCGGATCTGGCCTTGATCTCCTCGACCGTCGTCGAGGTGAATGGGCTGCTCGTTACCGGCTTACCGGTAAAACCGCCGGTGACATACCTACCCAGGTCGTTGGTGGAGCTCGGCACGTAATAGGCCTTGACGAACCCGGAAATGGTGTCGCCCAATCCGTTGTCCACAGAAACTTGGATTGTGTATCCCGGGCCGACCTCCATCGGGACCACGTCGCCGGCGTCGAGCATCGGCAAGGCCGCCGCCTTATAGGCGCCTCCCGACGAGAGCACCATGACTTTCATGTTTGTGAACTGCACGGCCCCTGTCCCGGGAGCGGCGTAACCAATCTGCAGCACAACTTTCCATTCGGCCGAATCGGATTCGCTGTCTTTGCGCTCAACGTCGACGACGGCTGTGCTCGTAATGTTCCACGGTCTAGGCGGCAGCGATACGGCGCGAGGGTCAGTGACCATGGAGGCAAGAGTCTTTCTGTCTTGCTCTCCCGACCCCGTCAATGCGAGCCGGATAAATCGATCGCCGAACAATTCCACTTGCTTCGTGACGGCATTGAGCCGGATGTAGGTCGCCTCCGGAAGCGGCTGTTTATTGGAGGCGATCCAGGCCGCCCAACCACCTACAGCAAGTGCGACTGGCCCGCACAACACGCACGCGGCGAAGATCAATCCCGCGTGCCGATTTCGGCTGGGATCAAGGAATTTCAGCATAGTCGTAGTCTAAGGCGCCCAGGAGCACGGTATGCCGCTCGATGATTTCCGCATTCCACGAATAGAGCTGCCGCAGATCGGATCCGGCTACAGCCAAGACACCGAAACCGGTTCGGTGCACAGACCCGATCGCCATCACGCCAACTTCAGGCGTTATCTGGAAACCGGTGAAGGGCTAGACGATCTAGTCGGCGACGTGCAACGCGACACGGTGAGCAATGATGGACGCACCGACAATCAGCGCGATCACGAGACCGAGACAGCTCGGCAAGAGTCCGTGTTGCGCAGGTATGCGAGCGGACCGCCCCAGCTCACGCGAACACGACCACAGAGCTTTTTTGATGAAAGCGAAGCCGATCTCGCAACTTTCGAACACGATCGGTCGCACCGAATCCCCGTCGTAGACAACACCGATTTTCCTGATTCCGAGGAGGTTCGGACCACGTCCCCGTCTGTCGAGTCGCAACAACGCGACGCCGAGGAAACCCTGGACACCGAAGCCATCCCCGGCGATGATGCCGTAGCTCCCGCCTCCGATGATGAGACCAACGATGCGGACATGACCGGAAAGCGCAGCGGCGTCCCCGATGACCCCGGTGATCCCGTGCCTCCCCCTGGATCGTTGTGGGAATCAACGCATCACGGAGTCGGCAACGACCCCTACGATCCTGGGGATCTGATCGTCGATCCTCCGCCTGCGCGCGCCGAGCCAGGTCCGATGATGCAATGGTTGACAACTCGCTACCGCAATTGGTGGCAGCCTCTGAAATCGGCGCAAAAGGCGATCATCGCGACCGTTGCAGTGGTTCTGGTGATCTGGGTGGGCTATCTCGGATTTAGCGCGGATCCTTCGCCGCACTCCGCGCTTCCGGCGCTGGCGGACCCGCTGGTCGACACCGCGTCTCGGCCAGCGCCAACCGATGGGCCGCTGCCTCCTATGAAGGTGGAATCGCCCGGGGCCCCAGCGCGGTCCCAGCCACCAGCGAACGCTTTCAGCGGAGACGATTCGAAAGCTTGGGTCGGTGTGCGGGCATTCAACTCTGACCTGCAAACCATCCAGATCACCTACGCGCACCCCGTGTGTGTGACGTCGATCTTTGTGGTGCCTGGGTTTGAACACAAAGACACCAATGGGCGCGACCTGTGGTATGAGCATCGCATCGTCACGCTGATCGAATGGCGGATCGGTGGAAAGTCGTTCTTCCAAACGATCGATCCCGAAGCGCACACTGGCGCGACTATCCAGATTCCCGGCGTAACAACACAAGTCATCATCGGCAGGATACGCAAGACCGTACCTCCCCCCTCACTCAACAGCGATAATGGTCCTAGTGAAGAAGACATCAACTCCACCTTTGCGATATCCAAAATCGCCGTCAACGGCCATCTTGCTGGATGACTCGCCAAGGCAACGCCCACTGATCCCCACGCGGAGGAAGACACGATGACGGAGCTTCTCGAGCGGTTGGCTGCAGGAATCGCTTACATCCGGTCCGGTAATACCCCCGCGGCCATGTCGAATCTTCGCTACTGCACCACGCTTGATCCTTCCCAGTGCGACGTTTGGATCGCCATCGCCGCGGCCAATGGCGCCGTCGACAACGGCACCCTCGAGCGCATTGTGGACACAAAGAACACCTTCGATCACTGTCTGACCCAGTTAGAACCCGCGTATACGCAAGTCATCATCGACCGCAATCCCCATCTGGCTTTGGACTTCGCCGAGTTGAAAGCCCCGATCATCAATATCAACGGGATCGATTTGGCCTACGCTGCCTCGCTGGCCCTCGACAAGCGTTTCGCCCTGGCTGAAGCTTCCCTCGCCTCGCTAACCTCAGATGAGGCGGCCGCAGTCCGGTGCTGGGTTTATCACCTCGCCGGGCGCTTCCAAGACGTCCTGGAGGCTGCCACTCCCCTACTGGCATCAAGCAATCCGGATTGGGTGATCTACGGTCACCTATTCACCGGGATCGCGCATGCGCACTTCGGGAACTTCGGCGCCTCCCGCGACCACCTGTTCGCCATCTTGCCAACGGAATCGGGGCCACTAGCTGCCGAGCCCGCCGCGGAAGCCGCCTACTGGATTGCGTTGACATGGCGGGAAGAAGACGATGGCCAAGCCGCTGCGCAGTACTTTCAACGCGCACTTTCGCTCTCTCCGCAAAGCCGATTCCAGCACGCTTTAGCCGACGATACGGTGCGAATCCGCTTGACAAAGCCTGACTTAATCGCGCGGCGACGCGACCCGTGGGATGTAGCAACGGAACCCACGTTGGCGCAGGCACAGGCCCAAGAAATGGCCACCAAACGCGGAGGCCTTCTCCAGGAAGGCTTGGCCGAGCTGGACTCCATGATCGGCATGGAGCACCTGAAGAAAGATATCCGCCAGCACTGCAACTACATTCGCGGACTGCAGCGCCGCGAACAACTGGGTCTGCCGGCGACGAAGTCCTCGAAACATCTGATATTCGCGGGACCCCCGGGTACCGGCAAAACCACCGTCGCCGAGATTGTCGCGAAGATTTATTCAGGTCTGGGCGTTATCAAGACTGACAACCTAGTGACGGTGGGCCGTGGTGATTTCATCGGGGAATACTCCGGGTGGACAACGCCAAAGGTCAAAGCAAAGCTGCAAGAAGCTCTCGACGGTGTGCTGTTCATCGACGAGGCCTACGCCCTTGTCCTCGATACGGGCGACGGAGGCAGTAAGGACTCCTTCGGAGCGGAGGCCGCCACCGAAATCGTCGCGTTCATGGAGACCAACCGCGACCGCATCGTCGTCATCATCGCTGGCTACGGTGATCAGATCGACCGCCTCCTAGACACTAACGAGGGATGGGGATCGCGCTTCAAGAAGCGATTCGACTTTCAGTCCTACGGAATCGACGAGCTGATCGCAATCGCCGAACTGTGGTGCGCCCGTGAGCAATACATCCTGCCCGATGAATCACTCGATTTCATCCGGTCCCAGACACCAGGACTCAACAGTATCCACCCGCCCAGCGGGCGCAAGGTCATCGACAAGCTGGGCAACGGCCGCTTCGTGCGCAACCTCATGGAGGTCGCCGCGGAGTATGCGCTTGGAACGGCGATGGAACATTCCCTGGCCGATGACGCCGACAGCGCGGCGGTGCAGACACTCACGGCCGACTCGGTTCAATACGCTTTCCATTTGCTGGTCACACGCGAACTCGGAGGAACCCTGTAACTATGCGATTCCTCATCACCAAAACTCAGCTCAGCGGTCACCGCTGGCAGAACAATCGGCTCGAAAAGGCCATGTTGTGCCGTGACACCAAGGACACCGAGACGCCACATCGCAACCAATCCATGGCGATGTCAATGGGTATCGCGAGCATGGTCTTGCTGTGCGTGATCGGATTCGTTGTCGCCAAAATCAGTCCGCAATCAGCCCAGCGCAACGCCAAGTTCATCGTCACCGCCTCCGGTGGTCTCTACATCCAATACGGGCAGAAGTTCCACCCGGTGCTCAATCTGGCGTCGGCTCGGCTCATCCTGAATTCGCCGGAGTCGGCCAAACCGGTCAAGGACTCCGTGCTC
This sequence comes from Mycobacterium sp. MUNTM1, assembly GCF_054660795.1. Lineage (NCBI taxonomy): Bacteria > Bacillati > Actinomycetota > Actinomycetes > Mycobacteriales > Mycobacteriaceae > Mycobacterium > Mycobacterium sp. MUNTM1. The sequence goes on along the minus strand of NZ_BAAGDE010000063.1, from coordinate 5,360 downwards.
GACACCCGGGGCCGCGGCCAAACCATGGGGATCTATCAGGCTCCTGAAATGCTTACTCCCCGCGCGGATGACGTTGCCCGCTGGACCGTCTGTGACACCCACAGCGCCCCGCTGTCACTCACAGAAGCGTCAGCGGTCAAAACGACGTTGATCGCCGGGGTAAACGATCTGAAGGGGCAAAAGGAACTCGCCGCGCCTAACGCGGTCGCAGTACGTGACCCAGACACGCTGGGGCAGGTCTGGGTGATGTGGGGTAACCGCCGCGCCACCGTTGGCGGCGACGACAAAGCCGCACAAGCCGTGCTTGGACTTACCCCTGACACGATGAGCAAAGCTGCGCCGATTTCGCGGGGTTTGCTCAACACGATCACCGCGGCGCCGCCGATCACAGCGCCTTTCATCCCTGACCGCGGTGCGCGCAGCGCGGCCGTGTCCGGTATGTCCAACGGCGATGTGGTCCGAACGAAATCGGTTCTCGGGCAAAATGTTTTCACCGTCGTCTACAGCGACGGAGTGCAAGAAGTGCCGTCGCTGGTCGCCGAACTGCTCGCAGCGGCCGGTTCGCCGATTATCACCACTCCGGCGGCATCGCTGAGGGCGGCGCCGCGGGTTCAACGTATCGACGTAGCAGCGTTTCCCCCGGTGGCACCGGTATACGTGCAGGCCCCCGTGATGTGCTGGACGTGGACGCGCAGCACCACAGATGCGGTTGCCAGCACTCGGTTAACGGTGGGCGACGAGCTGCCGCTGCCCGCTGAGGATGCCGCCAAGGTGGTCTCCTTATTGCCGATCACCGGGGTCGACCATGCCCAACAGGCCTTCACAGCTCCGGGTAAAGGCTGGTACGTGCGGGTGACGGGTGATACTCGAACCTCGGAGGCGCGCGAGCAGCTGCTGTGGATCGATGACACCGGTGTGCGGTATTTCCTCGGATTGGATAACAAGAGCTACGACGGCACGGTGAAAGCACTCGGAATCGATGCGCGCTCGCCCCTGCTAATTCCGTGGAGTATCGCCAGGCTCTACGCGCAAGGTCCGACGCTGTCGAAATCGGCTGCGTTGACTCTGCACGAAGATGCTCCCACCGATGCACGGCAAAAGGCCGCGCCGAAACCCGACAAGAACTGACCGGAGACGCTCGTGACAATCCCATTTGACCCAGTAGCCCGAAAGACTACGTCGTTCGCGGCTAAAGTCGACGGCAAAGAGGTATCGGTCAAGTTAGAACTGCCGCCGCCGCTGGAAAAGACTGCGCCGGCACCGATCTGGCAGACCATCCTCGTACGTTTCGTCGTGATCCTCATGGTCAGTCTCTTCGCATTGATGCTGGCGATGGGATTGCGTCAGTTCAACCCGATGTACATGATGGGCATCTTCGCGATGGTCGGCATGGCCGGCATTGGCGGCGGGCATTTGCTAGGTGGTGGTAAGAACCCTTCTGGTGAGCTCAATTTGATGCGTCAGGACTACGTGACCGGACTACGCGAACAACGACGCAACGCGCACGCGATCAATAAGCACATCCACGCAACCCAGACGTCGATCTATCCGCATCCCGATTCGCTGGCCGCCCGCTGCGGAGTGCCTACCGAAATGTGGACCACGCAGCCGCCGATGGACACCCCGTCGATCGGGGATAGTCGCGAGCAGACAGAGGTACCGCAGACCAACCCCTGGGGCAGCGCACGCATCGGTGTCGGCTACCGCCGCACCGAACCGTACATCACGCCCGGCGCCGACAAGGCCCCCGAGACATACGAGCCCGTAACGGCCGCGTCCTACATGCGGTTCATCCGCACTCAAAACGTCATCACCAACTGCCCCATCGGCGTTGACATCTTCAGCCGGGCCTTCATCGTGTGCGCAGGAGACCCCGACCGGCTCATCGCGACCAGCCGCGCCATGATCTGTTCTCTTGCGGCCAACCACTCCCCTCGGCACCTGCAGATAGGCATCATCACCGACGACGTTGCCGAGTGGGACTGGCTCAAATGGCTTCCTCACTGCAGTGATCCCTCGCGCCGCGACCAGTCAGGGCAAGCCCGGCTGCACTGGTTCAGTCTCGAGGAGTACGCTGCCGATCAGCGCAACGTTATCGCCTCCAAAGGCCCACACACCGCCACCCACACCCGCAACGAGGCCACCCCGCACCGGGTGATCTTCGTCGACATCCCCGGGCAGGATCCAGACATTCCGGTCGGAGTCACCTCAGCTGGCGTCGCCGATCACACCTTCGTCTACGTCCGGCACAGTTAACGGGCGAACGGGGCGACGATTTTGCCCCGAAACGCCGCATCGAGGCACCTGACGCCCGGTTCTAGCTGCGAATACGCGCTGAACGGGGCGCTGGCGACTCAACGCGGTCAGAGCTGATAAGCGATGCCTGGGAACGGGTGTTCAGTGCTCTGCGGCCCAATGAGGGGTCAAAGGACCGTTTTCCATGTATTTGCGCCCAACTGCTGCCCGACCCAGCGCGATAGTGTGCTCGCCAGGTGGCTCAATCGCGCCGTTCTTGGTTCAGCCGTCGTTCGGCGTCAATGTCGCCGAACTATCTTCGATGCGGCCACGACCGTCACTTGGACCTTGCAACGCGGGATTGTGTGGCTCTGCGCTTTCGGGTGTTGCTGGAAGAATGGTGGGGTTGAGGTCGTGATAGCCGGCTAGGAAACGCGACCCAGCTTCGGATCAATTGTGATGTCGGTCATGGTTGGTTGTTTTCGGTGTTTGAGGCGGCCTGCTTGTAGAGGCCCCTGCACGGAGTGGGGCCGAAGCAACGAGGAGGACGTCTCATGGAAGCGGACCAGAGCAGCGGCGATGAGGCTGACTGCGAACCGAAAGATTCCGTGCCCGGCCAGCAGTCGGTGGCTTCGGCGGACCGGTTACCCGTGGTGAGTTCGGTGGCTGATCAGTTGATCGGGAATTCCTGGGTGGCAGGCCCGCAGTTCAAGGTCGACAACTTCTTGGCCGGCTCGTCCGCGGTGCCCTCGGTGATGTATGCGATGGCCCCCTCGGCTAGCGAGGCGGCGCTGAACATGTCGAGGTTGATCGGCGCCGACCACTTCGTGCGGGCGGAGGCCGATGCAAGGTTCAAGCTGACAGATCTGCTGGTCAGTCAGGTAGGTCGGATCTCGGACGAGCTGCATGCGGCGCCGAAGCTGACCGATGTGTGGGCCAAGCCTGCCCGGCCGATATGGGAGGGGTTGCACGCTGGTCCGGGCCTGGGCGTGGAGTTGGCCGATGAAGCGTCGGCGCGCGCGAAGGAGATCATCGCCGACCTGGCGGGGTTGGGACCGGACGGTCCGTTGGCCGGGGCGGTGTCCCCGGTGTGGGAGGGCCTGCAGTCGCCGGCGGTGTCGGAGCTGGCGGGATCGGTTGTGCCTGCCGGTCCGCAGCCGTCGGTGTTGTCGGGCTTCACGTCGGGTATCGCCGAGAAAATGCTTGCCGGCGTGAATGTCGGTTCGTTCGCCGGGCTGGATCTCGGTTCGCCGTCGCGGTTTGTGGTCGACCAGCTCAGCAATGTGATGGGGCCGGCGCTTTCCGGCGACCGGTGGCCGTGGTCGAAGTGGTCGGGCGCCGGCGCGTCGGAACGCGTGACCGCGGCCATGCACCGCCATGTGCAGGGGCTGGCGGCGTGGGCAGAGACCACGCATCGGGCTGCGATGGATGCAGTTTGGCGGGCGCCGCAGCAGTCGATCACCTCGATGCTGCAGTCCTTTTCGGTGCTGGCCGATCAGGGGGTGTCGTGGGGTTGGCGGGCGTTGTGGGCCGCGCTGCGGGCGCAGGAGGCGGTGCTGCGCGGGGACCTTAAGACGATCGTGCGGTTCCTGCGCGAGTGGCTGGGATTCAAGAGGACACCGCATACCCTCGTCGACGCGGCTTCGGCGGTGCTGTTGGAGGAAGCGGCTTGGCTACCGGCTGGGCTTGCCGGTGACGACAAAGTGGTCCCGCTGATCAAGAAACTCACTGTCCGCGAGCACCGGAACTTTCGGCTGCTCGGCGATACGCAGCTGGGTGGGCGGCCGGTGGATTCACTGGACCGGAAAATCCCGATCTCGCGAGATGAGGCGGTGCGTGTGCCGCTGGTTGAGGTGGTGCCGGCACCTCCCCCGCCGCCGGCCGAGGATGACATCAGCGACCCCCGGCTGTTGCAGATCATGGACAAACTCACTGAGCGCGAGGGCGAAATCCTGTGGACGAAGGCCGAAGAGGGACGTACCTGGGCGGATGCCGCGGTTTCGAGCGGTGCGACCCTTAAGGACGGCGACAACCTGCGCCGCAAGGTCAAACGGCTGAGCAAGACCGCAGCGGCCAGCGCGGCGGTAGAGGCTCGAGCGGCGGGGTAACGGTGGGCTCCTCTGTGCACCCCGCTCAGCGGGCGATCGACGACGCCTATCGGCGCACCGGTGGCCCGGTGGCATTTTTGGACGAGTCCTATCAGGCACCCGATGCCGTGGCGGCCCACCGTCGGACGTTTTACATCTTCACCGCGGTGGTGGTTGACCTGAAAGACATGGTTAGTCTGCGCAGTGGGCTGGGCCGGATTGCCGGGGGCTCTCACTGGCATACCAGCGAGGCGCTGAAAACCGATCACGGATACGTGCAGACCCGCGAAATGCTCGACTACCTTGCCGAGGGGTTGGAGGCGTGCGTGATCGCCCACCAGGTGCAGGTTGATGCCGCGGACACCGATGCCGAGGAAGCCCGCCGAGCCTGCTACCAGGGACTGGCCATCGAGTTAGCCGCCGGCCGCGCCGGTGTGTGGGACCCGGTGGATCTGCTGGTGCTAGAAGAACGCAACCAGCGCAACTTCAAGAACAAAGATCAGACCAACCATCGCGAACTGGTCTCCGAGCAGCTGGTCCCCCGCAATACCCGCCTGCTGCAAACCTCGCCGGCAGCCGAAAGGCTGTTGTGGTTGCCCGACTTGGTGTCGTCGGCGTTCCGGCGCACCATCACCCACCGCGACGTGACGAGGACCCTATTCGATGTCATCAAAGACCAAGTGCACTTTGTAGCGCCTGCCTGAACTGGCCAGGTGATGAATGGTCAGAAAAACAGAGCAGCCCCCGGCTGCCGTAGCTACACCGAGGGCCAGACCGACTGTCGAGGCATTCAGCCCGGAGGGCCGGTTCCTTGCTCGCACCCAGGTTAACACCTACTTAGGTTGGAATCATCCCCGTTGACAGGGTTGGCGCCCAAACTCGCGTAGGCCAGGCAGATTGTGAGCTGGTCCCCGCGGTTAGGCCACCGGGCGGAGCTGGGGCCCCACCGCCCCACGCCCGGAAATTGCGACCTGGAAAAACGGCCTGTACGCGCCGTTGTGGCACGATCGAGTCGGTCCGCATGGGGTTGGTGCCGCG
>NZ_BAAGDE010000062.1:0-36237 GCF_054660795.1 Mycobacterium sp. MUNTM1 | reverse complement strand
TGCTCGGGCCCTCACCGATTTACAACATGGTCGCGGCGTTGCGGCTCAGCGGGCGTTTGGATGCCGAGGCGTTGGGGTCGGCGCTGGCCGACGTGGTGGCCCGCCAAGAAAGCCTGCGCACTCTGTTTGTCGCCCCCGACGGGATGCCCCAGCAGCTGGTGTTGCCCCCCGAGCGGGCCGACTTCGGCTGGGACATCGTGGATGCCAGTGACTGGCCGGAGGCTCGGCTGGGTGAGCTGATCGAGGCGGCAGCGCGCGACCCGTTTGACCTGACCAGTGAGATTCCGTTGCGGGCAAGGCTTTTCCGTGTGGCGGAGGACGAGCATGTGCTGGTGGCGGTGATGCACCATATCGCCGCCGACGGGGTGTCGATGTCCCCGCTGGTGGCCGATCTGGGGGTGGCCTACGCCAGCCGCTGTGCGGGGCACGCCCCGGGGTGGGCGCCGTTGCCGGTGCAGTACGCCGATTACACGCTGTGGCAGCGCGCCCAGCTCGGTGAGGTGGCCGATGCCGATAGCCGCATCGCTGGGCAGTTGGCGTATTGGGAACACGAGCTGGCCGGGCTGCCCGAGCGGTTGGTGTTGCCTACCGATCGGCCCTACCCGCCGGTGGCCGATTACCGTGGAGCCAGCGTGATCGTGGACTGGCCGGCCGAGCTGCAGCAGCAGATTCGCCGGGTGGCCCGCGAGCACAACACGACGAGTTTCATGGTGATCCAGGCCGCCCTGGCGGTGTTGTTGGCCAAGCTCAGCGCTAGCAGCGATGTGGCGGTCGGGTTCGCGATCGCCGGACGTGATGATCCCGCCCTCGATGGTTTAGTCGGCTTTTTCGTCAACACCTTGGTGCTGCGGGTCGACTTGACCGGGGATCCCACGGTCGCTGAGCTACTCGCTCAGGTGCGCGCGCGCAGCCTGGCCGCCTACGAGCACCAGGACGTGCCCTTTGAGGTACTCGTGGAGCGGCTCAACCCGACCCGCAGCCTAGCCCATCACCCGCTGGTGCAGGTGGTGTTGGCCTGGCAGAACTTCGCCCGCGACGACGGCACCCCCGCCGAACTCGCCTTGGGTGACCTACAGGTCACCCCGCTATCGGCGGACACCCAGGTCGCCCGGATGGACCTGACGTTTACCCTGGGCGAACGCTGGAGCCAGGCCGGTGAGCCCGCCGGGATCGGTGGCTCGGTGGAATTCCGCACCGACGTGTTCGACGCGGCCAGCATCGAGGCGTTGATCGAGCGGTTGCAGCGGGTGTTGGTTGCGGTCACCGCCGACCCATCCCGGTTGTTGTCCTCGGTCGACATGCTCGACGACACCGAACACGCCCACCTCGAAGAGCTTGGCAATAAAGCAGTTTTGACCGCGCCAGTAAGTACGCCGCAGTCGATTCCGGCGCTGTTCGCTGAACGGGTGGGCGAGACACCGGCCGCGGTGGCGGTGACCTGCGGCGGCCGCTCGATGACCTACCGGGAACTCGACGAGGCCTCGAATCGGTTGGCCCACTTGCTGGCCGGCCGCGGGGCGGGCCCGGGACAGACTGTGGCGCTGCTGTTTTCCCGCAGCGCCGAGGCGATCGTGGCGATGGTGGCCATCCTCAAGACCGGGGCGGCCTACCTGCCGATCGACCCCGCCCACCCAGCAACCCGTATCGGGTTCATGCTCGCCGATGCCGCACCGATCGCCGCGATCACCACGGCCGAGCTGTGCGCGCGGTTGGACGGGCATGAGGTGGCGGTCATCGATGTCAACGATCCCGCTGTTGGAGCCCAGCCCGGCACAGCACTTCCGGCACCGGATCCCGGCGATATTGCTTACGTGATTTACACGTCGGGCACTACCGGGGTGCCCAAAGGCGTGGCCATCACCCACCACAACGTCACCCGGTTGCTCAAGTCACTGGACACCTGGGTGATACCGAAACAGGTGTGGGCGCAGTTGCATTCGCTGGCCTTCGACGCCTCGGTTGAAGAGATCTGGGGTGCGCTTCTGTGTAGCGGGCGGTTGGTGGTGGTGCCCGAATCCGTCGCGGCCTCACCGGAAGACCTGCACGCCTTGCTGATCGCTGAACAGGTCAGCGTCTTGAGCCAGACCCCCTCGGCGGTGATGGCGCTGTCGGCGGAGGGGCTGGAGTCGGTGGCATTGCTGGTGGCCGGTGAAGCTTGCCCCGCCGAGGTGGTGGCCCGGTGGGCCCCGGGTCGGGCGATGGTCAATGCCTATGGCCCGACCGAGACCACGGTGTGCGCGTCCAGGACTGCGCCGTTGACGGCCGGGTCGGGGGCACCCCCGATTGGCTCTCCGATTCCCGGTGCGGCGTTATTCGTTCTGGACAAGTGGCTGCAACCAGTGCCCGCAGGAGTGGTCGGGGAGTTGTATGTGGCCGGCACCGGGGTCGGGGTCGGCTATGTGCGCCGCGCCGGGCTGACCGCGTCGCGATTTGTCGCCTGCCCGTTCGCCGGGGCGGGAGCGCCGGGCCACCGGATGTATCGCACCGGCGACCTGGTCAAGTGGGGCCCCGATGGGCAGCTGCAGTACCTGGGCCGCGCCGATGAGCAGGTCAAGATCCGTGGCTATCGCATCGAACTCGGCGAAATCCGCGCCGCCCTGGCCGCACTGGATGGCGTCCAGCAGGCGGCGGTGATTGCTCGCGAGGACCGCCCCGGCGACAAACGGCTGGTCGGCTACATCACCGGCACCGCCGACCCGGCCGAGATCCGCACCCGACTGGCCGAGCGGCTACCCGCCTACATGGTCCCCGCCGCCATCGTGGCGATACAGAAGTTGCCGTTGACAGTCAACGGCAAACTCGACACCCGCGCCCTGCCGGCACCCGAATACCAGGACGCCGATCAGTACAGAGCCCCTGCCAACGCGGTCGAGGAGATTCTGGCCGGCGCCTACGCCCAAATACTTGGGCTCGAGCGGGTCGGAGTCGACGACTCCTTCTTCGATTTGGGTGGAGACTCGCTATCAGCAATGCGCCTAGTCGCCGCAATCAACAAGTCCCTGCATGCAAACCTCGCGGTGCGCACCCTCTTCGACGCAGCCACGGTGGCCCAGTTGGCGCCACGAATCGGTGAGGGTTCGGGTGGGCTGGAGCCGTTGATGGCTCATCAGCGGCCCGCGGTGGTGCCGTTGTCGTTTGCCCAGCAGCGGTTGTGGTTCCTGGAACAATTGCAGGGGCCCTCACCAATTTACAACATGCCGCTGGCGTTGCGGCTAAGTGGGCGCCTGGATGCCGAGGCGTTGGGGGCGGCGTTGCGTGATGTGGTGGCCCGCCAGGAAACCCTGCGCACCGTGTTCCCGGCGGTCGAGGGGATACCCCAGCAGCTGGTGATCCCGGCCGAGCGAGCCGATTTCGGCTGGCAGGTTGTGGATGCCGAGGGCTGGTCGGCATCCCGACTGCAGGAGTCCGTCGGCGCGGTAGTGCGTCACAGTTTCGATCTGGCTACCGAGATCCCCTTGCGGGCACAGCTTTTGCGTATTGCCGAGGACGAGCATGTGCTGGTTGCCGTGGTGCACCATATCGCTGGCGATGGCTCGTCGATGGCACCGCTGGTAAGTGATTTGGGGGTTGCTTATGCCAGCCGGTGTGTGGGGCAGGTCCCGGGGTGGGCGCCGTTGCCGGTGCAATATGTGGATTACACGTTGTGGCAGCGTGCACAGCTGGGTGAGGTGGCCGACGCCGACAGTCGCATCGCCGCGCAGCTGGCCTATTGGGAGCAGGCGCTGGCCGGGCTGCCCGAGCGTCTGAACTTGCCCACTGACCGGCCCTATCCGCCGGTAGCCGATTACCGCGGCGCCAGCGTGGCCGTGGAGTGGTCCGCGGAGCTACAGCAACAAGTCGCGCGGGTGGCCCGCGAGCACAACGCCACCAGCTTCATGGTGATCCAGGCAGCCCTGGCGGTGCTGCTGGCCAAGCTCAGCGCGAATCCTGATGTGGCGGTGGGTTTCCCGATCGCCGGGCGGACCGACCCTGTGCTGGATGAGTTAGTGGGGTTTTTCGTCAACACCCTGGTGTTGCGGGTGCAGGTGGCCGGTGATCCCACGGTCGCCGAGCTGCTGGTTCAGGTGCGAGCGCGCAGCCTGGCCGCCTACGAGCACCAGGACGTGCCCTTCGAAGTGTTGGTGGAGCGGCTCAACCCGACCCGTTCCCTGACCCATCACCCAGTGGTGCAGGTGGTGTTGGCCTGGCAGAACATCGCCGGTCTAGACAACGCCTCATCGACCGGGCTGGGCGTGAATGACGTGCAGGTTAGCCCGCTGGCAGCGGACACCCACACGGCTCGCATGGATCTGCTGGTCAGCCTGGCCGAACGCTTCACCGAGGCCGGTGAGCCCGTCGGGATCGGCGGGGCGGTCGAGTTCCGCACCGACGTGTTCGACGCGGCCAGCATCGAGGCGCTGATCGCGCGGTTGGAGCGGGTGCTGATGGCGATGACCGCTGACCCCACACGGCGGCTTTCGTCGGTGGATCTGCTCGATGCCGATGAGCAGGCCCAGCTCGACAAGATCGGTAACCGGGCGGTGTTGACCCAATCGGCGAGCACGCCAGCGTCGATTCCGGCAGTGTTCACCGCGCAAGTGGCGCGCTCCGCGGGGGCGGTGGCGATCACCTGCGGGGAGCGGTCGTGGACCTATCGAGACCTGGAGGAGTCCGCGAATCGGTTGGCGCACCTTTTGGCCCGGCAGGGAGCGAGGCCGGGACAGACTGTGGCGCTGCTGTTTTCCCGTTGCGCCGAGGCGATCGTGTCCATGTTGGCGGTGCTCAAGACCGGGGCGGCCTATCTGCCGATCGACCCCGCGCATCCCGACGCGCGGATCCAGCTCGTGCTCGACGATGCCGCACCGATTGCTGCGATCACCACTTCGGGGTTGGCCGGGCGGTTGGACGGGCATGAGGTGCCGGTCATTGATGTCAATGATCCCGCTATCGATGCCCAGCCCAGCACAGCACCACCTATGCCGGCGCCCGACGATATTGCTTACGTGATTTACACCTCGGGTACTACCGGTGTGCCCAAAGGTGTTGCCATCACTCATTACAACGTGACCGAGCTGATGGGGTCTTTGGATCCGGATTTGGCTGGGCCGGCGCAGGTGTGGTCGCAGTGGCACTCCTATAGCTTCGATATCTCGGGTTGGGAGATCTATGCCGCCTTGCTGCATGGTGGGCGCCTGGTGGTGGTGCCCGAATCGGTGGCGGCCTCACCCGATGACTTCCACTCCCTGCTGATCACCGAGCAGGTCACTGTTTTATGCCAAACCCCCTCGGCGGCCGGCACCTTGGCGCCGCAGGGGCTGGAGTCGGTGACCCTGCTCGTCGGCGGTGAGGCGTGTCCGGCCGAGTTGGTGCAGCGGTGGGCACCGGGGCGGGTGATGATCAACGAATACGGCCCGACTGAGACCACCATGTGGGTGGCCTTGAGTGCGCCGCTGGCGCCGGGGGCGGATGAGGTGCCGATCGGTGCACCCGTGCCCGGGGCGGCCTTCTTTGTGCTCGATCAGTGGCTGCGACCAGTGCCGGCCGGGGTGGTTGGGGAGTTGTATGTGGCCGGCACCGGGGTGGGCGTTGGGTATTGGCGGCGGGCCGGGTTGACCGCGTCGCGGTTTGTGGCCTGCCCGTTCGCCGAGTCCGGGGCGCGGATGTATCGCACCGGGGACCTGGTGAAGTGGGCCGCTGATGGGCAGCTGCAGTACCTGGGCCGCGCCGATGAACAGGTCAAGATCCGCGGCTACCGCATCGAGCTTGGTGAGATCGAAGCGGTGTTGGCGAGCCATCCACGGGTGGGGCAGGCGGCCGTCGTCACCCGTTCGTCCGGCTCGACCGCGGATGCGGGCGAGGGGGTCAGCGACAAGCAGTTGGTGGGCTATGTGGTGATGGATCAGCAAATGACGCTGGTCCGCGAACCCGAGCGCGAATCCCAAGTCGTCGAGCAGTGGCACGACGTGTGGGAGGGCCTGTATTCGGGAGAGGCCTTCGACGAAGGCGCGCCGACGGAATTAGGGGAAGATTTCGGGGGCTGGAACAGCCGCTATACCGGGGAGCCGATTCCGGTGGAGCAGATGCGGGAGTGGCGGGCGGCCGCGGTGGAGCGGATCCGGGCCCTGAATCCGCGACGGGTATTGGAGATCGGCGTGGGCTCGGGGCTTCTGTTGTCGCAGATCGCCCCGGACTGTGTCGAGTACTGGGGTACCGACCTCTCCGCGTCCACGATTCGGAGGCTGTGGGCGGCGGTGGCCCCGCAGCCGTGGAGTGACCGAGTGCAGCTGCGGGTCCAGCCCGCCGATGTAGGCGAGGGGTTGCCGCAGGGCCATTTCGACGTGGTGGTGCTCAACTCGGTGATCCAATATTTCCCCAGCGCAGGGTATTTGCTGGATGTGCTGGAAACCGCGATGGGGTTGTTGGCGCCGGGCGGGGCGGTGTTTATCGGCGATGTGCGCAGCCTGTCGTTGTTGCCGGCGTTCGTCACCCGGATGGTTTGCACTGACCTCACCGATGAGCCGGCGGCGGTGGCGCGTGCGCGGGTGCGCCGGGGGATGCTGGCCGAGCGGGAACTGTTGTTGGCGCCGGAGTTTTTCGCCGAATTGGGCCAGCAACTCCCCGAAATCGCGGCGGTGGACATGCAGCTCAAGGCAGTGGGCACGGTCAACGAGCTCAGCGGTTACCGCTATGAAGTGGTGTTGCGGAAGGCGCCGATACCGGTGCGCTCGCTGGCCGATCTGCCATCCCAGCCGTGGCAGCGGTTCGTCAGCTTGGACGCTCTGGAGGGCTATCTGCGTTCACAAAATCTGCCGGAGTTGCGCATCACCGGGCTGCCGCATGCCGGCATATGGGCCGAGGTGGCACTGTCGGAGGCGCTGGCGCGAGCCGGAGATCGGGTGGCGGTCAGCGCGCTGCGCGCCGGTTTAGTGATGCCGGACGCGGTGTTGCCGCAGGAATGTCATGTGTTGGGCCAGCGACTGGGCTATGCCACGGCGGTGACCTGGTCGCCGGTCGCGGGCCTGATGGACGTGATCTATACGCGCACCGCCCAACCGGCTGATCAGGATCGGCCGCCGGTTTTGTCGGATCTGTACCTGCCCGCCGCTGCAATGGGTTCGTTGGCTGCGTATGTCAATGACCCGGCGGCGATCGAACGTGGTGCTGAGTTGCGCCGTTTTGTGGCCGACCGGTTACCGGGTTATATGGTGCCGGCGGCGGTCGTGGTTTTGGAGGCGCTGCCACTGACCACCAGCGGCAAATTGGACAGGCGGGCTTTGCCCGCGCCGCAGTACCAGGACCCCGATCGTTACCGGGCGCCGTCTAATCCGACCGAGGAGACCTTGGCCGCTATCTACGCCCAGGTACTTGGGCTCGAGCGGGTCGGAGTCGATGACTCATTCTTCGATTTGGGTGGGAATTCACTGTTGGCGATGCGCCTGATCGTCACGATCAACATGTCCTTGGATGTAAACCTTGCGGTGCGCACGTTATTCCACGCCCCGTCCGTCAGAAGCTTAAGCGAGCAGTTGGGTCGGGACGCCAGCGAGGTGGAAGTAGTCCCTGTTGAGTTCCTCAAGCAGGGCACCGGTGCTCCGCTGTTCTGCATCCATCCCCTGGGTGGGGTGGTCTGGCCGTACTACACTCTTAGCAATTACCTGGACTGCCCAATCGTTGGAATTCAACAGATTCCGCGAAATGGCACGCCCGAGCCTGCGTCAATCCGCGATATGGCCAAAAACTATGCTGACCGGATCCAAGGGGTTGATCCTACCGGGCCCTACAACCTTCTCGGCTGGTCTTTTGGAGGCGTTGTCGCCCATGAAGTTGCCATAGAGCTGCAGCGACGCGGATGCTCGATCGCGCACCTCATCCTTCTCGACGCTTTACTCATGGACCCAGGCAGCGCCATCCCGAATAACGATACTTTAGTCGAGACGGCACTAGGAGATGTGCTGCGGTTCTGTCGTATAGATATTCCCGATCAGCATGAGCCGCTTACCTACGAACGGGTAGACGAGTTACTTCGCGAACGCGGAATTGTCGAATTTCCTCGATACAAGCCGTTACTCGATTTGATTGTTCGAAATGACGATACTAATCTCGCGTTGGCACGAGCCCACGAACCTGGTGTTTACGACGGCGATGTAGATATATTCGCTGCTGTGCGGGATGAGGGCGATCGGAGCTCGTGTCCTATGCAGAGTTGGCGACCATATGTTGCCGGCAACATTAACGCCTATTCGATAGAGTGTGCGCATCAGGAGATGCTGAGTACCGAATCCCTCATCATGTATGGCCAACAACTCAAACTTTCGCTGGAAGCTTAAAGGCGGCGTTGCGCTGAAGCAATCGGTTGCCTGCGGTCAAGTGCGTGGTTGGCGCGGCGCTTCAGATCGTCGGCATCGTCGCGGTCGAGGTAGTGCAGTCGGTTCGTCTGCAACCGCCGGTACGGCCAGGAGGCGTCTGGCCCGCATTGGGGCATACTGACAACGTCACGAGTTACCCGCGAGGCCGCATCCCTCTAAGAGCCGCCGTCTCGACGAAAAACGCTGTTGCAGAATGTTATCCGCTTTAGCGGGCCCATTCGATTGGCATTTCCCTCGCGCTACCGCTGCCGCCACACTCTGTTTACCGGTTCCCACCACCCCATGTACGCGACTGGACTACTCTACCTGGCTTCATAAGCCGGACAACAGGATTGAAACCCATAACGCTCGGGACCATGGAATCGGTCGGGACCGTCTAAGGCCCTGGTCAGAGATAACTAGTGCCTAGCGCACCCAACTGTTCGCTCGTGCCGTGCGAAATTTGGAGGACTGGTGAGTATCAATTTGTTCGACGACGACGTAATGCAGCGCTCGCGTTCGACCGATACCCGAATCCCGATCGGCACCGCACCCGTCACTCCCGTTGCCGTGATCGGCATGGCTTGCCGGCTACCCGGAGCCATCGACTCCCCGGAGCAGTTGTGGGAGGCGCTGTTGCGCGGTGACGACTTGGTTACCGAAATTCCGCCCGACCGCTGGGACGCCGACGAATACTACGATCCCGAGCCGGGTGTGCCGGGTCGGTCGGTATCCCGGTGGGGCGCATTCATCGACGACGTCGCCGGCTTCGATCCCGAGTTCTTCGGAATCAACGAGCGGGAAGCGACCGCGATGGATCCGCAACATCGGCTGCTGCTGGAGACCTCTTGGGAGGCAATGGAACACGCCGGTCTTACCCGAGAGCGGATCGCCGACTCGCGGACCGGTGTGTTCATGGGATTGACGCATGGCGACTACCAGTTGCTGGCCGCCGATGCGCACTCCGTGGAGGGGGCGTACGGATTTTCCGGCAGCAACTTCAGCCTGGCGTCCGGGCGCATCGCCTATGCCCTGGGGGTCCACGGTCCCGCCTTGACGGTGGACACGGCATGTTCTTCCGGGCTGACCGCGATACACCTCGCGTGCCGCAGCCTGCACGAGGGCGAGAGCGACCTTGCCCTGGCCGGCGGCGTCACGCTGGCGTTGGACCCGCGGAAATTCTCCGCGGGATCCGCCGAGGGCATGCTGTCGCCGACCGGGCGCTGCCACGCCTTTGACGTCGCGGCCGACGGGTTCGTGGGTGGCGAGGGCAGCGTCATGCTGCTACTCAAGCGGCTGTCCGACGCGCTGCGAGACGGCGATCGGATTCTGGCGGTGGTGCGCGGGACGGCCGCCAACCAGGACGGTCATACCGTGAACATCGCGACACCGTCGAAGACCGCGCAGACCGCCGTGTATCAGGCGGCTTTGGCCGCCGCCGGTGTGGACGCCCGAACGGTCGGCATGGTCGAGGCGCACGGCCCGGGCACCCCGGTGGGTGACCCGATCGAATATGCCAGCCTGGCCAACGTCTACGGCATCGACGGCCCGTGCGCGCTGGCGTCGGTGAAAACCAACTTCGGCCATGCGCAGGCGGCGTCCGGCGCGCTCGGGATGATGAAGGCGATCCTCGCGCTGCAGCACGGCGTGGTTCCCCGGAATCTGCATTTCACCCGGCTACCCGATGACCTCGCCAAGATCGATACGAAACTCTTTGTGCCGCAAGAGACTACACCGTGGGTCAGCAACGGGCACCACCCACGGCGGGCGGCGGTCTCGTCGTATGGGCTTTCGGGAACCAACGTGCACGCCATCGTGGAACAGGCGCCCGCACAGGACCCCGCTACTGTTGTGCCCGAACCGATCTCAGCCGAACCGACGACGACGGCGCCGCTGCTGTTCCCGCTGTCGTCCACCTCTGCCGACCAACTGCGCCGCACCGCCGGCCGGCTTGCCGACTGGGTGCGAGCCCACGACGATCTGGCGTTGCCCGATCTCGCCTATACCCTGGCGCGCCGGCGTGCGCACCGCCCGGTACGCACCGCGGTCATTGCCCGCAACTTACCGGAGCTCGCGAAGGCGTTGCGCGAGGTTGCCGACGGCGATACTCCGTATCCGGCCGCGGTCGGGCAGGACGACCGCGGACCGGTATGGGTGTTCTCCGGGCAGGGTTCGCAATGGGCCGCGATGGGCGCAGACCTGCTGGCGACCGAACCGGTGTTCGCCGCCACCGTCGCGCAGGCCGAGCCGGTGATCGCCCACGAGTCCGGGTTTTCAGTGACCGAGGCGATATCGGCGCCGCAGATCGTGACCGGTCAAGACCGGATCCAGCCGACGCTGTTCACCATGCAGGTCGCGCTGGCGGCCACCATGGGGTCCTACGGGGTCCGCCCGGGCGCGGTCATCGGGCACTCCCTCGGCGAGGCCGCCGCTGCTGTCGTCGCGGGTGCACTCTCGCTCGAAGACGGGCTGCGTGTGATCTGCCGCCGCTCGCGGCTGATGTTCCGCGTCGCCGGTACCGGTGCCACAGCATCGGTGGAATTGCCGGCGCAGCAGGTACTTTCGGAGCTGACAGCGCGTGGCATCAACGACGTCGTGGTGGCGGTGGTGGCCTCGCCGCAGTCCACGGTGATTGCCGGTGCCGCGCAAACGGTTCGCGACCTGGTCGCGGCCTGGGAGCAGCGTGACGTGATGGCCCGCGAGGTCCCCACCGACGTCGCCTTTCATTCGCCTCAAGTCGATCCGATCATGGACGAGCTGACAGAGACACTCGCCGAGATCAGCCCGATGACACCGGAAGTCCCCTTCTACTCGGCGACCCTGTTCGATCCCCGCGAGCAGCCGGTGTGCGACGCGCGCTACTGGGCGAACAACATGCGCCGCATGGTGCGGTTCGCTACGGCCGTGCAGGCCGCTTTGGAGGACGGCTACCGGGTCTTTGCCGAGCTCGCGCCACACCCGCTACTCATCCGCGCTCTCGAGCAGACCGCGCGCAGCCGCGAGATGCCGATGGCCGCTCTGGCCGGTATGCGCCGCGAACAGGCGCTCCCGCACGGGCTGCGTGGTTTTGTGGCGGATCTGCACAGCGCGGGCGCCGCGGTGGATTTCTCCGTGCTCTACCCAAGTGGGCGGCTGGTGGACGCGCCGTTGCCGACCTGGACGCACCGCCGGCTCTGGTTGAGCGGCGGCGGTCAGGAATCCCCGACGCATGGCGGTTGCACCGTTTCGGTACATCCACTGCTGGGCTCGCACGTGCACTTGCAGGAGGAACCCGAGCGCCACTTGTGGCAGGCCGAAATCGGCACCGCCGCCCAGTCCTGGCTCGCCGACCACCAGATCCGCAATGTGGTCGTGCTTCCGGGAGCCGCGTACTGCGAGATGGCGTTAGCGGCCGCCAGTACTGTGCTGGGCGAGACTGCCGAGGTGCGTGACATCCGCTTCGAGCAGGCGCTGCTGTTGGATGAACAGACCACGATCGGCGCCTCGGCGTCGTTGTCGTCGCCGGGCGTTGCCGACTTCACCGTGGAATCGAACCAGGGCGGCGAACAGGCGCGGCATGCTGCCGCAGTCCTTCGTGCCGCAGAGGACGAACAGCCACCTGTGTACGACGTGCCCGCGCTACTCGCCGCGCATGCGAATTGCGACGACGGCGACGAGGTGCGCAAGCGTATGGACCAACGTGGTGTGCAGTACGGTCCCGCGTTCGCCGGTCTGGGCACCGTCCACACCGCCGAGGAGGCGACCGTACTGGCCGAGGTGGCGCTACCGCGCCAAATCCGCTCGCAGCAAGCCGCTTACGGCGTGCACCCCGCACTTCTGGATGCCTGTTTCCAGTCGGTCGAAGCCCATCCCGACGTCCAGGCCCTGGGCGAAGGTGCGTTGGGGTTGGTGTTGGGCATCCGTCGACTCCGCTCCTACAGCGCCGCCCGCAACGTCCACTACTGCTACACGCGGGTGACCAAAGCGGATACCTCTGGGGTCGAGGCGGACATCGATGTGCTCGACGAGCACGGGGCGGTCCTGCTGACCGTCCAGGGGCTGCGAGTGGGCGCCAGCGCATCCGAGAGTGGCAACAAAGATCGTGTGCTGGCCGAGCGGCTGTTGAACGTCGAATGGCGGCAACGAGAATTGCCCGAGCCCGACCACGTCGACGCCGGAAGCTGGCTGCTGATCGGCACCACCACCAGCGCGGCCACGCTGGCGAGCGCATTGGCCGATGCCCTGAAAAACGTTGGCGTGCAATGCACCACGATGTCCTGGCCGCAGCAGGCCGACCACGTCTCAAACGTGGAACAGCTTGGAAATCATTTGCGCGGCGGTGGCTTCACCGGCGTGGTGATCCTCACCGGACCGAAAAACGGCGACGCCGGCGAACACTGTGCGCTCCTGGGCCGCGACTACGTGCAACATCTGGTGCGCATTGCCCGCGAGTTGGCGGACCTCCCCGGTGAATCGCCGCGCATGTATCTCGTGACCCGCAACGCCCAAACCGTGGTGTCCAACGACGTGCCCAATCTCGAGCAGGCCGGGCTGCGGGGCCTGGTCCGGGTAATCGGCATGGAACACCCGCATCTTGGGGCCAGCCAGATCGATATGGACGAATCGACCGACGCCGAACAGCTGGCCCGGCAACTGCTCACCGGATCGGAGGAGGACGAGACCGCCTGGCGAAATGGTGCGTGGTACAACGCCCGGCTGTGCCCCGCTCCGCTGCTTCCCGAGGAGCGGCAGACCGCGGTCGCCGACCACGAGTGCGACGGGATGCGTCTGCAGATCCGTACGCCCGGCGATCTGGAGTCGCTCGAACTCGTTGCCTGCGACCGCATTCCACCCGGGCCGGGACAGATCGAGGTCGCGGTCAGCGCGTCCAGCATCAACTTCGCCGACGTGCTCGTCGCGTTCGGCCGCTACCCCGCCTTCGAGGGGCGCCTGCCTGAGCTGGGCACCGACTTCGCCGGGGTGGTTACCGCGGTCGGACCAGACGTGACCGACCACAAGGTGGGCGATCATGTCGGGGGGCTGAGCGCCAACGGTTGTTGGGGTACGTTTCTCACCTGCGACGCCCGCCTGGCCGTCACGCTGCCGGCCGGCCTAGCCGACGACCAGGCGGCGGCGGTGACGACCGCACACGCCACCGCCTATTACGGCCTGCATGAGCTGGCCCGAATCGGGGCCGGTGACCGGGTGCTGATCCACTCCGCGACCGGTGGGGTCGGACAGGCGGCAATCGCCATCGCGCGGGCCGCAGGAGCCGAGATCTTCGCCACCGCGGGCAGCGAGCAACGTCGGCAATTATTGCGCGACATGGGCATTGAGCACGTCTACGACTCGCGAAGCGTGGAGTTCGCCGACCTGATACGCCGCGACACCGACGGCTATGGCGTCGACATCGTGCTCAACTCGGTCACCGGCGCCGCCCAGCGCGCGGGGGTCGAATTGCTGGCGTTCGGTGGACGATTCGTCGAGATCGGAAAGCGCGACATCTACGGCGACACCCGCTTGGCGCTCTTCCCGTTCCGGCGCAACCTGACGTTCTATGCCCTCGACCTGGCGTTGATGTCGTTCAGCCACCCGGACAGGCTGCGAGACTTGCTGAACACGGTGTACCAACTCACCGCGGACGGCTCGTTGCCGATGCCGGAAAGCACGCACTATCCGCTTGCCGACGCCGCCACCGCGATCCGCGTGATGAGCGGCGCCCAGCACACCGGCAAACTCGTGCTCGATGTCCCGCACACCGGCCGCAGCCGCGTGATGGTGCCGCCGGCACAGGTCGGAGTCTTCCGCAACGACGGCGCCTACATCATCACCGGCGGGCTGGGAGGCCTGGGGCTGTTCTTGGCCGAGAAGATGGCTTCGCCCGGTTTCGGGACCGGCTGCGGGCGTATCGTGTTGTCCTCGCGCTCGCAACCAACTCCCAAGGCGCAGGAGATGATCGAGCGCATCCGGGACACCGGTGCCGACGTCGTGGTGGAGTGCGGCGACATAGCCGAGGACGGTACGGCCCAGCGGTTGGTGGCGACGGCGACCGCCACCGGGCTTCGGGTGCGCGGCGTGCTGCATCTGGCGGCGGTCATCGAGGACGCCACATTGGCCAATATCACCGACGAGCTCATCGAGCATGACTGGGCGCCAAAAGTTTACGGGGCTTGGAATCTGCACGGAGCCCTGCAAGAAGCCACCGCGGAGCAGCCGTTGGACTGGTTCTGCTCGTTCTCCTCGGCCGCCGCGCTGGTGGGGTCGCCCGGGCAGGGCGCCTATGCCGCGGCCAACAGTTGGCTGGACGCGTTCACCCGCTGGCGCCGCGCTCAGGGCCTGCCGGCCACCGCGATCGCGTGGGGTGCCTGGGCGCAGATAGGACGCGGCACCGCCCTGGCCGACGGCGCAGGCGTTGCCATCGCACCCGACGAAGGCGCGTATGCATTCGAGGCACTACTGCGCCACGACCGCGCCTGCACCGGGTACGCGCCGATAACGGGTGCGCCGTGGTTGACCGCTTTCGCGCAGCGCAGTCCCTTCGCCGAAGCGTTCCGCTCCAACGGGCAAAGCTCAACGGGCACAAGCAAACTACGTGCCGAGCTCGACGAGCTGGCGCTGGAGGAGTGGCCTACCCGGCTGCGGCGCCTGATCTCCGACCAGGTCAGCCTGATCCTGCGCCGCAACATCGATCCCGACCGCCCGCTGTCCGAGTACGGCCTCGACTCGCTGGGCGGCCTCGAACTACTCACCCGCATCCAGACCGAAACGGGCATCCGCGTGACACCCGCCGACATCGCGACCATTGGCACCATTCGCGGTTTGGCGGAACTGCTCTTCGGAAAGCTCGCGCCCGCCGACGCCGCTCGAGGCTGAAAGGGATTGAATCATGACATCTGACTACATGACCCCGCGAAAGTCCGTCGAGAACCTCGACTTCTTCACCGAGAAGTCGCTCGTCGACGACCCCTACGACTACTACGACGCGATCCGTCGTTGCCCGGTGTGGCGTGAGCCGGCGCACGGCGTGGTGATGGTGTCGGGATACGACGAGGCCCTCGCGGTGCAACGCGACACCAAACAGGACTTGTCGGTATGCAACATCGTCAGCGGACCATGGTCGGGGATACCGACCAAGACCGACAGCGATGACATCTCGGATGTGATTGAGCGGCACCGCAAGAAGGTTACGTTCGGCGACTACTTCATCACGTTCGATCCTCCGCATCACACCGCACATCGCTCGCTGTTGAGCCGGTTGTTCACGCCTAAGCAGCTCAAGAACAACGAGGACTTCCTGTGGCGTCTTGCCGACGAGCAGATCGACCGCTTCATCGCGAATGGCAAGTGCGAGATCGTCGTCGACTACAACTTCCCGTTCACGCTCGACGCGATCACCGACCTGTTGGACGTGCCCGAGGACGATCGTGAGCGTTTCCGCCGCGCCGCCATAGCCAGCAGGCTCGAAGGCGACCGGAGTGGTTTCGTTGGCGTGAAAGAGGAGTGGTTCGTCGAGTACATCGAGGAACGGCGGCGCAATCCGCGCGACGACATCCTCACCGAACTCGCGCTGGCGAAGTTTCCCGACGGCACGACGCCCGAGGCGATTGACGTCGCCCGCGTCGCCACCTTCATGTATGCCGCCGGCCACGGCACGACGATCGACCTGCTGAGTCTCTCGATGCTGACGCTTGCGGAGCGACCGGACTTGCAACAGCAACTGCGCGAGGATAATTCACAGATTCCCGCCTTCATCGAGGAGATGCTGCGCATCGAAAGCCCGATCAAATCGAATTTCCGCATGGCGCGCCGCAGCACCAAGATCGGCGACCTCGATGTGCAAGCCGGCGCCAGCATACTTGTCATGAACGGCGCGGCGAACCGCGATCCACGACGGTTCGACGAGCCCAACGAATTCCGCCTCGGTCGCCCGAACATACTGCATCACATGGCATTCGGACGTGGCATACACACGTGTCCGGGCGCCCCGATCGCACGCGCCGAAGTGCGGGTGAGCTTGGAACGAATCCTCAACCGGATGGCCGACATTCGGCTTTCCGAGGCAAAGCACGGCCCGGCGGGCGCTCGTCGGCTCAAATGGGACAGCACCCTGCTGTTCAGGCGCCTCAAGGAATTACACCTCGAGTTCACACCCCTTCAGGAGGTATCCGAAAATGACGCCGCTATCGTTGACTAGATTGGCTGCCGGGGCTTGCGGCCTCGCCCTGTCCTTGACCGCCGGGTCTTTGACCGCCGGGGCCGGGCTCGCGTCCGCCGATCGGGATCTGAGCCCGTTTGTCAATACAACCTGCAACTTCGACCAGGTGGAATCGGCGCTGAACGCGGCAGACCCCCAAGCCGCCGCAACATTCAACTCTTCGCCGGAGAGCGTCTCCTTTTTGCGTCAGTTCCTCGCCTCGCCAACGGGCCAACGCCAGCGGATGGCCCAGATGCTGGCGAGCCAGCCAGGAAATGACCAGCAGTTCGGCCTTGTCTTGCGGGTCTTCAACACCTGCAACAACTACTGAGTAGACGGGCACCCATGGCCACACTCACCGGCGCTTTACCGCTCATCAACACGCTGCGCGACGCGGTGTTCCTCTCGGCGACTGTGAGCGAGATCGAAACGCTGACACCAAGAATGCGCCGCATCCGGTTTCGTGGCCCGCGACTGCAGGGGCTGACCTGGACGCCAGGTCAGCAGGTGCGCCTGAAGGTCGAGAGCCTGCGTGAATCCTGGTCAAGGTTGCACGCATACCCGGTGCTGCGCACCTATTCCATCTACGACGCCGATCCCGACCTCGGCACACTCGACATCGTGATGTTCGACCACGACGGTGACCCGAAGGCCGCGACACCCGCCGGACGGTGGGCGACGGCCACGTCGATCGGAGATCACGCCCACGTCACCCGGCCCCAGGGCAATCTCGTCATCCGCCACGACGCGCCCTACCACGTGTTCGCGGGCGAAGAAACCGCGTCGGTGGCGTTCGCCGCGATGCTTCGATCCATGCCCCCAACGGCCGAGGTGTACGGAGTGATCGAGGCCGCGACGGATGCCGACCGCCTTCCCCTGGCCCGACCCTTGACCACGGTCGAGCGCGGCGACGCCTCGGCCGCGAACTCTGCCGTGCTCGCCGACGCCCTGCGTAGCCTCCCACTGCCGGACCATCCGGGCATCGCCTATCTCGCCGGCGAGGCCCGCACCATACAAGCCTTGCGCAAAATATTGATCACCGAACGTGGCTGGGACCGACGCCAGATACGCACCAAACCCTTTTGGACCCCCGGCCGAACCGGAATGGAGTGATGATGGTTGAGACGTCCATTTCGGATCTGCTGTGTGAACGCGCCAGCTTGCAGCCCAACGACTCGGCGTTCACTTTTATTGATTACGAGCAGGATTGGGACGGAGTTGCCGAAAGCCTGACGTGGTCGCAGCTGTACCGGCGAACGCTGAACGTCGCACGGGAACTGCAGCAGTGCGGGTCGACGGGCGACCGCGCTGTGATCATGGCCCCGCAGGGGCTCGATTACATCGTGGGGTTTCTCGGGGCTTTGCAGGCGGGGCAGATCGCGGTTCCGCTTTCGCTTCCTCTAGGTGGCGTCAGCGATGAGCGCGTCAGTTCGGTGCTGCGCGACGCGGCGCCGACCGTCGTTCTCACGACGTCGGCTGCGGCGGGAACCGTTGCCGGGTACGTCAAGTCGGAATCTGGCGGACGCGTTCCATCGGTCGTGGAGGTTGACTTGCTTGACCTGGACGCCCGGGCAGGATCCGGCGCCGGGAACGAGAATCACCCGGATCTGGCCTATCTGCAATACACGTCCGGGTCGACCCGCCAGCCGGCCGGGGTCATGGTCTCGCACAGAAACCTGCTGGCCAATTTTGGGCAGATGATAACCGACTTTTGTGTGGAGTATGGAGGCGTCGCTCCACCGGACACGACCATTGTGTCGTGGCTGCCGTTTTACCACGATATGGGTCTGATACTGGGAGTGTGCATACCGATTCTGGGCGGATTTGGCACCGTGCTCACGAGTCCGGTCTCGTTCCTACAGCGACCGGCCCGGTGGATGCAATTGCTGGCCAAGGAAACTCACGCGATTTCGGCGGCGCCGAACTTCGCCTTCGAACTGGCGGCACGCAAGACATCAGACGAGGACATGGCCGCACTGGACTTGGGCGACGTGCTGGTCATCCTCAGCGGTAGCGAACGGGTGCATCCCGCGACGATGCGGCGCTTCACCGACCGGTTTGCGCGCTTCAATCTGCCCGACAGCGCGATACGGCCAGGCTATGGCCTCGCGGAGGCAACGGTGTACGCGTTGACCCGCACACCCGCGCAACCGCCCAAGATCGTCCACTTCGAATCCGAGAAGCTGACCACCGGCACCGCGGAGCGCTGCGGCGAAAGCCCGACCGGCACACCGCTGGTCAGCTACGGGGTGCCACGGTCACCGATGATTCGTGTCGTTGACCCCGACACCAGGATCGAGTGCCCGCAGGGAAGCGTCGGTGAGATCTGGGTACACGGCGACAACGTCGCGATGGGCTACTGGCAAAAGCCCCAAGAGACCCAACGCACGTTCGGCGATCGGCTTGTCGCTCCGTCGGCCGGCACCCCGGAAGCGCCGTGGCTGCGAACCGGGGACTCGGGATTCTTCTTCGAAGGCGAGCTGTTCATCATCGGCCGCATCAAAGATCTGTTGATCGTCTACGGGCGTAACCACTCACCCGACGACATCGAAGCGACGGTCCAGGAGATCACCCGGGGTAGGTGCGCGGCGATCGCGGTTCCGCATGGGGGCACGGAAAAACTTGTCGTCATCATCGAAGTCAAGAACCGGGCAGCGTCCCATGGAGACGGGGTCGACAAACTCGCCATCGTCGAGCGCGAAGTCACCTCGGCGGTCTCCAACTCGCACGGCGTCGGCGTCGCGGATCTGGTTCTGGTAACGCCTGGTTCGATACCGATCACCACAAGTGGCAAGGTTCGGCGGGCGACGTGCGTCGAGCAGTATCGGCAAGGTCAGTTCGCCCGTTTGAACGCTTAGGCGCTCCTATCGGCTGGCCCACACGATTTGTCGTTGGAACGTGCCGCCGCGGAGCTCGACCGTGATCGCCGGATCGGCGTGGAGGGCAAGCATCCTCAGTGCCGACGGGCTGTAAGTTCGCAGCAAGCTGATGAACCCGTCGTGCGCGGCCGGGACCCACATCACGAACGGCAACATCCACCCCAGCACCAAGAGGTGCAGTGACGGCGGCAGCCGCGGCAAGTCGATGATCAGCAACTTATGCGCGGTGCGGGTGCCTTCGGCGAATACTCGAGAAGCCGGCGTGGGCGGCAGATGGTGGATGGATAGCGCGAACACCGCGAGGTCGTAGTGCCCATCGGGCGCGTCGATGGCGGTGGCGTCCATCTCGCGGACGGTCGCGCGGGGGTGCTTGCCCAGCTCACCGGCGGCGATCGCGGCCACCGACGTCGGCTCGATGTCGGTGACTGTGACGTGGGCGGTGGGATGCATGTCAAGCAGCGCTCGCGACAGCCCTCCGTGGCCAGAGCCGAGTTCGAGGATCTTGGGATTGGGTACGTCAGCAACCTCGTCGAGAGCGATACGCGCAAGCTTCTTATTGATGCCAAAAATTCGTTCGTTGCGCTCCAAAGAGCGGACTACCCTGCGTTTCAGCCGGTCGACGTCCTCGCGGTCAAGGTATTCCAGACGATCCGTTTGCAGCCGCCGATCCAGCCACGACGCGTCCGGCCCGCCGCGCGGCATGCTGTCGATGTCGAAGAGCTCCTTGGCCATACGGTTCCACCAATGGAAAATCGTCCATTATTCGGGGTCGTCAGTCGCCATTTTCTTTGCGCCCCAATGTGTTCCAACTGGACGCCAGCAGAACTCATTGGTGCCTTGGCGGTGCCAGAGGTAGGTTTCAACATCACCCAGGCTGGTGCGCGTCACGAAGTTCCACACCGAATAGTCTGGTGGAATCGATTTTTGGGGCAGCGTTGCTCCACTTTGGGAAGTGGAGTCGGTGGCCGAACCCGACCGGCCCTCGGTCGTGCTCCGGCGGATTCCGATGGCTCTGGCCGCGATCCGTGCGCCCGGAGCACCCCGGCGCTGCATGTTGGACGCAATGGTACGCGCGGTGCTTTCCAACTCCTCATAGCTGAGCTGGTTATGTTCCTCTGCGCCGGTGGAATCGTGGGGTGGCGATGGGACCGAACTGTCTTTTGTCATCCAGCAGCCCTCCAGCAACCTGTCATGCCGGGAGCTTATGGTCGCGTCTACCGCTCTCACGCACAGTACGAGCCAAGTAGAGTAGTACGAACGCTCAGTTCGGGTATCGGCAATTAACTAACCCGGAAATTACTTCTGCAACGTCTTGCGTTCATCGGGTCGATATTCGTCCCCGCGGGTGTTATCTAGCGGATCGGCCCAGGGTCGTGGTGATCCACCCGCCCGTCCATTGGTGCTCCGGACGAGGGCAAAGGGACCCCTGCAAGACGGATGGGCCGCCGCCGGAACCCCGGTTCTGTTACCGCATTGGCACCGCATTACACAGTTGTTGGCAGGGTCTCTCGGGAAATGTTGACTCAACAGGGCCGTACCCAAGATGGCATTCTCGTGGTGCGCCATTACTCGCCGCAATGCCCGAATGCTTCGGCGATGTCGGAATTTCCGGATCGTGGATGAATAGTCAGTTCGTCGTGGCGGTGATCCGCAAAGCTTTTGTTGCAATTGCACGCTTCTGTGCCACGCGGCTCCGCGCGAGCTGAGTAAATGTTGGATGAGGTCACGGACGACGCCTGGGGACCGTTTCCAACGGTTTCGGCGACGAGTGGCACCACCCGGCGCTCAGGTGCCGGCAAGGTACGTTGGCGATCATGACATCGCTGCAGGACAAAGTCGTTTTCATCACCGGCGGTGCCCGGGGGATCGGGGCGGAGACCGCCCGTCGGCTGAGCGCAAAGGGTGCCAGGCTCGTGCTGACCGATCTCAACGAGCCGGACCTCAAGGCGCTTGCCGCCGAACTCGGCGAGGAACGAGTGCTGACGGCCGTCGCCGACGTGAGAGACCTGTCCGCGATGGAGGCCGCCGCCGCCCGCGCGGTCGAGCGATTCGGCGGGATCGACGTGGTGGTGGCCAACGCCGGCATCGCCAGTTATGGCTCGGTGCTGCAAGTGGATCCCGATGCCTTCGAGCGGGTGCTCGACATCAACGTCCTCGGCGTCTTCCACACCGTGCGGGCCACGCTGCCCAGCCTGATCGAGCGCCGCGGCTACGTGCTCATCGTCTCGTCGCTGGCCGCCTACACGGCCTGCCCGGGGCTGGCGCCGTACAACGCCTCCAAGGCGGGCGTCGAGCTGCTGGCCAACGCGCTGCGGCTGGAGGTGGCCCACCACGGCGTCACCGTCGGCTCGGCGCACATGTCGTGGATCAACACCGCGCTGGTCCGCGACACCCAGTCCGACCTGCCGGCGTTCAACCAGTTGCTGGCCAGCTTCCCGTGGCCGCTGAACAAGACGACGACCGTCGACAGGTGCGCGGCCGCTTTCGTCAAGGGCATCGAGCGTCGGCGCACCCGTGTCTACTGCCCGCGCTGGGTGGCGCTGTTCCGTTGGGTTAAGCCGGTGCTGTCCAGTCCGGTGGGCGAGCTGCCGCTGCACAAATCCACCGCCGAACTGCTGCCCCAGCTGGATGATCAGGTCGCCGCGCTGGGCCGCTCCACCAGCGCCTACAACCGCGACCTCGGTACGTCCTAGCCGGTCTTGGCCCCGCCCTGCGACGCGACGGCGGCCACCCGGTTGCGCACCAGGAACCATCCCGCGGTCAGCGCCGGGATGACGAACACCACGGTCGCGATGGTCCAAGTGCCGGTTTCTTTGTCGAACGCCATCATGACCAGGACGCCGGCCAGGAACGCCAGGGTGAGATAACCCGAATACGGGGCCCCCGGCATCCGGAACCGCGGCCGTTCGAGGAGCCCGGCTTTCGCCAGCCGGTAGAAGCGCAGCTGACATAGGACGATGGTCGCCCAGCACGCGATGATGCCCGGGGCCACGATGTTGAGCACGATTTCGAAGGCCTCGCCGGGGTTGACGGCGTTCAGGGCGATGCCGAGCAGGCAGATGGCGCCGGCCATCGCGATGCCGACGAAGGGCACCCCGTTCTTGGACATCCGGATCGCGAACCGGGGACCGCTGCCGCTGGACGCCATCGAGTGCATGATCCGGCCGGTGGAATACAGCCCCGCGTTCAGGCTGGAGAGGGCGGCGGTGAGCACCACGATGTTCATCACGTCCCCGGCGCCGTGGAAGCCGATCTTGGAAAAGAAAGTGACGAAAGGACTTTCGGTGGCCTTGTAGGACGTGTAGGGCAGCAGCATGGCCAGCAGCGCCACCGACCCGACGTAAAAGATCGCGATCCGCGCGATCACCGAATTGATCGCGCGGGGCATGACCTTCTCCGGCTCGGCGGTCTCGCCGGCGGCCGTGCCCACCAATTCGATGGCGGCATAGGCGAATACCACGCCCGAGGTGGTCAGCAGGACCGCCAGTACGCCGGAGGGAAACAGTCCGCCGTGATCGGTCCACAGATCCAGCCCGGTGCTGTGGCCGTCGATGCGATACCGCCCTGCCAAAAAGACGATCCCGACCACCAGGAAGGCGACCAGCGCCAGCACCTTGACCAGCGCCGCCCAGAATTCCAGCTCACCGAACCACTCCACCGAGATCAGATTCATCGACAGCACGACGATGAGCGCGAGCAGCGCCAGCACCCACTGCGGGATCGATTCGAAGGCCGTCCACCGCCGCAGGTAGGTGGCGATCGCGGTGGTGTCGACGATGGCCGTCATCGACCAGCCCAGGAAGTACATCCAGCCGATCGCGTAGGCGGCCTTCTCGCCGAAGAACTCCCGCGAATACGACACGAACGAGCCCGACGACGGGCGATGCAAGACCAACTCGCCCAGCGCTCGCAGAATCAGGAACACGAAAACGCCGCACACGGCGTAGACCAGAAACATCCCGGGCCCGCCCTTGGCCAGCCGGCCGCCCGCGCCCAGGAAGAGCCCGGAGCCGATCGCGCCGCCGATGCCGATCATCTGCACCTGCCGGGCCTTGAGCCCCTTGCGGTAACCGGCGTCTTCGCCGAAATCGGCCATGGGATTTGGGTTGGCTATCGGATTTGGGTCGCCATCACCAGGCAACGCGGCCATGAAACGTCCAATCGGTAGGTCGCGAAGCGATGCTTCCGTACTCGGTCGGCTGACGGCAAATTCGGTGACGCCTGTCAGCGATCGCGAGTGCCTAGCGCCCGAAGCCGGGGCGACGGCGCCGCAGATAGCGTTCGAACTCGGCGGCCAGCGCGTCGCCGTCGATCTTGCCCAGGGCGTCGTTCATGTCGACCTCGGCGTCGCCGCGTTGCTCGAGCGACAGCACGTACTCGGCGAGGTCCTCGTCCTCGGCGGTCATCTCCGTGACCGCCTGCTCCCAGTCCTCGGCGTCCGTCGGCAGGTCGGCCAGCGGCACCTCGATGTCGAGGACGTCCTCGACGCGGCGCAGCAGGGCCACCGTCGCCTTCGGGTTCGGCGGCTGCGACACATAGTGCGGCACGGCCGCCCAGAACGTCACCGCCGGGATCCCGGCCGCCACGCAGGAATCCTGAAACACCCCGGCGATGCCGGTCGGGCCCTCGTAGCGGCTTTCCTCGAGGCCGAAGCGTTTGGCCGACTCGGGGGAGTAGGCCGCGCCGGACACGGGTACCGGCCTGGTGTGTGGGGTATCGGCCAGCAGCGCTCCCAGGATCACCACGGTGTCCACGTTGAGCTTGTCGGCGATGGCCACCAGCTCGGCGCAGAAGGTGCGCCAGCGCATGTTCGGTTCCACCCCGTGCATCAGCACGACGTCACGATCGCTGCCCGGGGGCCGGCAGTGCGAGATCCGCATCGCCGGCCAGACCAGTTCGCGGGTCACCCCGTCCACTTGCCGGATCACCGGACGATTCACCTGGTAGTCGTAGTAGGACTCGTCGTCGATCTCCAAGATCGGGTCGGCTTCCCAGATGGCCTCGAGGTGTTCGAGCGCGTCGCTGGCCGCGTCGCCGGCGTCGTTCCAGCCCTCGAACGCGGCCACGACGACGGTGTGGTGCAGTTCGGGCAACGCGGCTTTGCCAAAGGGGGGGCCGTCGGGCGGGGTCACAGATTTAGCGTACGGCCTCACGGCCCGATGTTCGGGGCGCGGTGGCCGAGGATTGTCCTCCGATTGGCGCGTAACCGGGGGCTTTGCATAGGACGACTATCCTTATGGCGTGACTGCCGCCCACGAACACCGCTCGGACGACTTCACCAATCGGCGTCGTCGCGGTGGAGACGAAATAGGTCCGGCAGCGATTTCGTTAACCTTGGTAACTATCACGTCGCCGGCAGGCTCGACGAGCAGTCGATAGCGGCGATGAGTTGGGCGTCCAGACGTCGATCGGGTGACGACGTAGACTTTTCTGGTCGAGAGGCGTTGCAACGGATACGGGCCTGTGCCGGTATCCGCCACGCTCGGCAGAGTCAAGGACGCCTTCCGCTACGGAAGGATTTCATGTGACTGCCTCTGAGTCAGAGTTCGTGCCCCACCTCCGCCCCGACTGCACCGACGAACTGACGGCCGCCCTGCGCCAGCGGATCATGGTGATCGACGGCGCGATGGGCACGGCGATCCAGCGGGACCGGCCGGACGAGGCCGGCTACCGCGGCGACCGGTTCACGGAGTGGCCGACCGCTCTGCAGGGCAACAACGACCTGCTCACCCTGACGCAGCCACAGATCATCGAGGGGATTCACCGCGAGTACCTCGAGGCCGGCGCCGACATCGTCGAGACCAACACGTTCAACGCGAACGCGATCTCGCTTTCCGACTACGACATGGCGGACCTGGCCTACGAGCTGAACTACGCCGGCGCCGCCCTGGCCCGCAAGGCCGCCGACGAGTACACCACGCCGGAGAAGCCCCGCTACGTCGCCGGTGCGATCGGGCCGACGACGCGCACCGCGTCGATCTCGCCGGACGTCAACGACCCCGGGGCGCGCAACGTCTCCTACGACCAGCTGGTCGCCGCCTACCTCGAAGCCGCCAACGGCCTGGTGGACGGCGGTGCCGACCTCCTGATCATCGAGACGATCTTCGACTCGCTGAACGCCAAGGCGGCGGTGTTCGCGGTCGAGACGCTGTTCGAGGACCGCGGACGTCGCTGGCCGCTGATCATCTCGGGCACCATCACTGACGCCTCCGGGCGGACGTTGTCCGGTCAGGTCACCGAGGCGTTCTGGAACGCGATCAGGCACGCGAAGCCCATTGCGGTGGGCCTCAACTGCGCCCTGGGTGCGCCGGAGATGAGGCCCTACATCGCCGAGATGTCGCGTATCGCGGACACCTTCGTCTCCTGCTACCCGAATGCCGGTCTGCCCAACGCCTTTGGCGAGTACGACGAGACCCCGGAGCGCCAGGCCGGCTACATCGCCGACTTCGCCGAGGCCGGCTTGGTCAACCTCGTCGGTGGTTGCTGCGGAACCGCGCCGCCGCACATCGCCGAGATCGCCAAGGTCGTCCAAGGCAAAGCGCCGCGCGAGTTGCCGGAGATCGAGGTAGCCACCCGGCTGTCGGGCCTGGAGCCGCTCAACATCACCGACGACTCCCTGTTCGTCAACATCGGTGAGCGCACCAACATCACCGGCTCCGCCCGGTTCCGCAACCTGATCAAGGCCGAGGACTACGACACCGCGCTGTCGGTCGCCCTGCAGCAGGTCGAGGTTGGCGCGCAGGTCATCGACATCAACATGGACGAGGGCATGATCGACGGCGTCGCCGCGATGGACCGGTTCACCAAGCTGATCGCGGCCGAGCCGGACATCAGCCGCGTCCCGGTGATGATCGACTCCTCCAAGTGGGAGGTCATCGAGGCGGGCCTGAAGAACGTGCAGGGCAAGCCGATCGTCAACTCGATCTCCATGAAGGAGGGCGAGGAGAAGTTCATCCGCGAGGCTCGGCTGTGCCGCAAGTACGGCGCCGCCGTCGTCGTGATGGCCTTCGACGAGCAGGGCCAGGCCGACAACCTGGAACGCCGCAAACAGATCTGCGGACGCGCCTACCGGATCCTCACCGAAGAGGTCGGCTTCCCGCCCGAGGACATCATCTTCGACCCGAACTGCTTCGCGCTGGCGACCGGCATCGAGGAGCACGCGACCTACGGGATCGACTTCATCGAGGCCTGCGCCTGGATCAAGGAAAACCTTCCGGGGGTGCACATCTCGGGCGGTATCTCCAACGTGTCGTTCTCGTTCCGGGGCAACAATCCCGTCCGTGAGGCGATCCACTCGGTGTTCCTGTTTCACGCCATCAAGGCCGGCCTGGACATGGGCATCGTCAACGCCGGCGCGCTGGTGCCCTACGACTCGATCGACCCCGAGCTACGGGACCGCATCGAGGACGTCGTCCTGAACCGTCGCGAGGACGCGGCCGAACGGCTCCTGGAGATCGCTGAACGGTTCAACAAGTCGGACAAGGGAGAGGATCCGAAGGCAGCCGAATGGCGCGGTCTCCCTGTCCGCGAACGGATTACGCACGCCCTGGTCAAGGGGATCGACGCCCACGTCGATGCCGACACCGAGGAGTTGCGGGCCGAGATCGCCGATGCGGGTGGTCGCCCGATCGAGGTGATCGAGGGCCCGCTGATGGACGGCATGAACGTGGTCGGTGACCTCTTCGGCTCGGGCAAGATGTTCCTGCCCCAGGTCGTGAAGTCGGCCCGGGTGATGAAGAAGGCCGTCGCGTACCTGCTGCCGTTCATCGAGGCGGAGAAAGAAGAGTCCGGCGCCGGTGCCGGTAAGGACACCAACGGCACGATCGTGATGGCGACCGTCAAGGGCGACGTCCACGACATCGGCAAGAACATCGTCGGGGTCGTCTTGCAGTGCAACAACTTCGAGGTGATCGACCTCGGGGTGATGGTGCCCGCCCAGAAGATCTTGGACGCGGCGAAAGAGCACGACGCCGACATCATCGGGCTGTCCGGCCTGATCACGCCGTCCCTGGACGAGATGGCCAATTTCGCCGTCGAGATGGAGCGTGAGGGCCTGGAGATCCCGCTACTGATCGGTGGCGCGACCACCTCGCGCGCACACACGGCCGTGAAGATATCGCCACGTCGTTCGGGTCCGGTGGTCTGGGTCAAGGACGCGTCCCGCTCGGTGCCGGTCGCCGCGGCGCTCCTCGACGACAAGCAGCGTCCGGCCCTGCTGGAGGCCACCGAGAAGGACTACGCATCGCTGCGCGAACGGCACGCTCAGAAGAACGAGCGGCCGACGGTGACGCTGGAAAAGGCCCGCGCCAACCGGACTCCGATCGAGTGGGACGGCTACACGCCGCCGGTGCCCGCGATCGGCGTGGGAGTACGGGAATTTCAGGACTACGACCTCGCCGAGTTGCGCGAGTTCATCGACTGGCAGCCGTTTTTCAACGCCTGGGAGATGAAGGGCAGGTTCCCCGACATCCTCAACAACCCGGCCTCGGGCGAGGCCGCGCGCAAGCTGTACGACGACGCTCAGGAGATGCTCGACACCCTGATCAAGGAGAAGTGGCTGACTGCCAACGGGGTGATCGGGTTCTTCCCGGCAAACGCTGTCGGCTCGGGGGCGGAAGATATCGAGGTGTACACCGATGAGACCCGTACCGAGGTGCTGACCACGCTGCACCACCTGCGCCAGCAGGGCGAGCACCGCGACGGCATCCCGAACCGGTCGCTGGGCGACTACATCGCACCCAAGGACACCGGTCTGGCCGACTACGTCGGCGCCTTCGCCGTCACCGCGGGGCTCGGCAGCCAGGAGAAGATCGCGGAGTTCAAGGCGGCCCTCGACGACTACAGCGCGATCCTGCTGGAGTCGATCGCCGACCGGCTGGCAGAGGCTTTCGCCGAACGGATGCACCAACGGGTGCGCAAGGAGTTCTGGGGGTTCCAGCCTGACGAGCAGCTCGACAACGAGGCGCTCATCGATGAGAAGTACCAGGGAATCCGCCCCGCCCCCGGCTACCCGGCCTGCCCGGAACACACCGAGAAGGTGACGCTCTGGAAGTTGCTGGACGTCCAGAAGCGGACCGGCATCGAGCTCACCGAGTCGATGGCGATGTGGCCGGGAGCGGCCGTCAGCGGCTGGTATTTCTCGCATCCGCAGTCGCAGTACTTTGTGGTGGGCCGAATGGCCCAGGATCAGGTCGCCGACTACGCGAAGCGCAAGGGCTGGACCCTGGCCGAAGCCGAACGCTGGCTCGCCCCCAACCTCGGCTACAACCCGGAGGACTGACGGCGCGAGCTAGACGCGCAGCACCGGGCCCAATGCGGACAGCGGGATGTGCGCCTGCACGGTGCCGCCGTCCATGAACCACTGCGGCAGGCCGGGGGAGAAGTTGATCGGCTCGTCGTGGCCGACCGGATAGTCGGGCATGTAGATGATCAACTCGTCGGGTGTCAGCGCCCACGCCTTGTACGCGCCCGAGTAGACCTTGTCCGGAGTCCAACGGTCGACGATGAACGGGTAGGTTCCCGGGTCGTGTGGCGGCGGCGCCTGGTTCAGTGCGGTTTCGATAAACGGTTGGGCCAGTGGGGGAATGGCGGTCAGCGGATTCGAGGTCGTCAGGTCCGCCAGCTGCACCCGCCTGCCGGCCGCCATGTCGAAGGTGAATGTTCGGTAGGCGTTGTTGGGTTTGGGCCCGTCGGCGTGATAGTCCTCGTGAAACACCGCGCTGAGCAGGTTGCCGTGCCGGAAGACCTCGAAATTCTCCTCCCCGTAGCTGTCGGCGGCCATGTTGCCGTTGGCGTTTCGCCAATTGTTGACCAGCGTGTGCAGGTAGTCGCGGATCACCGGGCCGGTGGTCGGGTTGTCGACGAGGTCGTCGGGCACGGCGACCTTGATGTCGCGCACGGCGTTGCGTTCCGACGTCACCGTGGTGTGGCAGTACTGGCCGTCCCAGTCACCGCCGAGCTCGCCACAGAATGACGGCGCCGACGCGTGCGTGGTGGCGGTGCTGGGAATCGTTGCGGCCGCGGCCAATACGAGCGCCGCCGATAGTCGCTTGAGCATGAGGGGCTCCGCTCTGCTCAGAGGAGTTGGACTTTGCTCGCCCGCCAGCGACCGTCGACCTTCTCCATGGTCATCTTGATCCTGCTGCGGTCGACGCGCGGGTCGGGTGCGGCCGTGTTGGTGACGGTCTGGTCGATGAAGAGCAGGACGACGACCCTGTCGATGGATTCGGACTGGATGGCGGAGTCGACCACCACGCCGTGCGCGGTCGCCTTGTTGTCGATCAGCAGCTGCCGGAGCTTGACGCTGGACTGGGTGTACATGTCCTTGAATTCGCCGGTTGCGCCGTCGAGCACCTGTTTGAAGTTCTCGTCGACTTTGTTCGAGTCGATGCTCGTCAGCACCTGCGCGTAGGCGACGGCGGCCTGCTGGGCCTGTTCACCCGCCACCTTCAACTGATGGTCCTGCCACTGTCGCCACCCGAGGAACCCTGAAACGGCAAGTGCGGCAACGAGTAACGCCGGAAGCGCGGTGCGACGCAGATACCGGCTCCAGGGCCGCTTGGCGCGCTCGGTCTCCTGGCGCTTGCGTTTGAGCAGCGCGCCGCCGTCTTCGTCTTCGTCGTCGCCCAGCTCTTCACTCTCGTCGCCGGCCGACCCCTCGGCCGCGTCGGCGGATTCGTCGGCGCGCTCGGCCTCGTCGTTTTCGCCTGCGGCGTCCGGTGTTTCGGCGCCCGACTCCACGTCGGTTTCCACGCCGGTCTCGGCGTCGGTTTGCGCGACGGCTTTCGGGTTCTTCTTGGTACTCACGACCACGATCATCTCCTAAAGGTCGACGGCTTCAACGCTCAGTGCGGCGGTTCGATCGGCAGCTGCGGACCGCCGTATGGCGTGGGAATGGTGTAGCGGCCCCGTGGGGTCGGATCGGTTCGCTGGCCCAGGTTCGCGCCCGGCGGCGGGCCGGCGGTGTCGTCGCCGCCCGGCCGTGGCGCGTTCTTGGCGCCGCGAATCGAGACCGCCGGGTCGTCGTCGCGGCAGTAGGTGTACATGAACGGTTCGTAGTAGTCGGCGGCGGACGGCGCGTGCGACGGTGTCCCGTAGTCGCACACGTAGCGGGGGTAGAGGTCGGCGGTCGCCCAGACTCCGCCGTCGTGGAATGCGCTCGTCACCGCGTCCAATACCGATCCGCGGTAGTCGGGGAACAGCGCGTTGAGCGCCGGGACCCGCAGATAGAACAGCTGCGACATGGTGGCCATGCTGCCGAGCAGCTGCACCATGGTGTCGGAATTGTCCGCAAACAGATTGTCGACGGCCGAAAGGGTGCGCGGCGTCTGCTGGGTCAACCGGCGGTAGCCGGCCTGCATCCTGGCCACGCCGGTCAGCGTCTGATTGAGTTCGGTTGCGGTGGCGCCTAATCCGCTGTTCTTGTCGCTGGCCAGGGTGAGCACGACGCGGCTGGTCTTGATGATGCTGGTGGTCTGCGGCAGCACCGAATCGAGCGTCGACAGCAGGAACGTGCCACCGTCGACGATGGCGGTCAGCTTCGCCGGGCCCTCTTTGCTCAGGCTCAATTCCTTCTTGATCAACTCGATCTTGTGCGGGTCGACCTGGGCCAGCAGCCCGTCGGCGTCGCCGAGCAACTGAGCCAGGCTGACCGGGACGGTGGTGTGGTCCAGGCCGATGAGGCTGCCGTCATGCAGATACGGCCCGGCGTCGGACGCGGCTTCGAAGTTGATGTACTGCTCACCGGCCGGCGAGAGCGCCGACACATGCACGACACTGTTGGCCGGAATCCGCACGTTCGACGTGATGCTGGCGACGGCGTTGACGCCGTTGTCGGTGATCTGCAGCGACTCGACGCGACCGATGCGCACTCCGCGCAGCGCGACGTCCTGATTGGGCAGCAGGCCACCGGATTCCGCGAGCTGCACGGTGACACGG
The DNA here is from genome assembly GCF_054660795.1 of Mycobacterium sp. MUNTM1. Classification (NCBI taxonomy): domain Bacteria; kingdom Bacillati; phylum Actinomycetota; class Actinomycetes; order Mycobacteriales; family Mycobacteriaceae; genus Mycobacterium; species Mycobacterium sp. MUNTM1. The sequence continues at coordinate 4,924 of NZ_BAAGDE010000062.1, read as the reverse complement.
TAGGACGAGGCGAAGGGCTTTACCCGCAACGCGCCGATGAGCAGATAGGCGGTCGCCACGACCAGGATGAGCACCAGGCCGGCCACCGACAGCCAGACCTGTTGGCGGTGACCCGTGCGCACCGCGCGCACAACGACATTGGCGAAGTTGGCGACGGCGCGCATCATGGTTGCGGTCCCGGTGGCGGCGGCGTCCCGGGGGCTGGCGGGGCCGGTGCAGGTGTCGGCCCGGGGGCGACATCAATCTGGCCCGGGATGTTCGGGTCCGGAATGACCGGAACCTGCGGCGAGTTCGGGCCCCGGCCGACGATACGTTCCTGTAGCCGCCAGAGCGTGTACTTCAGGGTGCCGACCAGCAGGTTCACGTTGTAGTGGTGCGGTCCGTGCAGGCCGATGTCACCCGGGAACCCAATGTCGGGGAGCGACCCCAGCATGATCTTGTCCACGCCCACGTTCACCGAAATCGAGTTCCCTGCAGTCGATTTGATTAGCGCGGGGATCAGCCGGTTGATCGACTGCCAGCTCGTATCGGGGCTCACGGCGACGTCGTTGGCGGCCCCGGCGATCGTGTTCAGGTCGCGGATCATGCTGCGGCCGCTGGTGTCGGTCCCGCCGATCGACGGGAACCTGGCGAGCAACCGGGAGGTGTCACCCACCTGCACCGCGAGGTTGGACAGCTGACTGGTGTTGTCGGCCAGGGCCGACGTGGCGGGGCTGGCGGCCGCCATCAGGTCGCCGATGGCCTGGTTCTTGGCGTCGAGTTGGTCGGCCAGGTGCGACAATTGGGTTAACGCGCGCGAGATCTGATCGGACCGGGCATCCAGCGTGCCGAGCAGCTCGTTGGACTTGCGGATCATGTCTCCGAACGCCTGGCCCTGGTCGCCGGTCGCCTTACCGAAACCGTTGATGATATTGGTGAAGTTGCGAACCGCCCCGCCGTTCACCAGAATCGCCGCCGAGCTCAGCACCGACTCGACGGTCGCGGCGGCCGCGGTCGAGTCCAGGCCGATGGTATCGCCGTTGTGCAGCAGCGGCGTGTCCGCAGGATCGTCGGGTGGCGGCTTCAGCGCGACGAACACGTCGCCCAATGGTGTCGCCGTGCGCAATTCGGCGGTGCTGCCGCGCGGCAGTTGCACGCCGTCCCGGATGCGCAGCCGGGTCACCGCGGTGTAGTTGCGCGCGACCATCGATTCGAGCTGCCCGACGTCGGCGCCGGCGAGCTTGACCTTGGCGTTCATCGGCAGGTTGAGCGCATTGGAGAACACCGCGTTGAGCGAATACCCGCCCGAGCCCAGCCCCGGGGCCGGAAGGGGCAGGCTGGCGAGGCCGTTCGTGGCGCATCCCGCGGTGACCATCGCCGCGGCTACCACCGTCAGCATGCCCCGCGCGCCCGCGGTCATCATTTCTGCCCCATGGCGGCCATGCCGTCGAGCACATACGTCAATCCGAAATCGGGTCCGAAGTCCTGGATGGTCCCCGTGCTGCAGCCCAATTGCCGAAGACCCATCAGGTTGCAGATCTCTTTGGTGTATTGGCTGTCGAACAGCAAGCGATCCGTGAGGAAGCGGGCCCGCACGCTGCCGTTCGCCCGGTCGATCATGTTGTAGGCGTTGTCGGCCACCAGGGGAGCAAGATCCAGTAGTTCGGCCAGGTCGCGTCGCTGGTCGCTCACGGTCTTCAGGGTGTCATTGCCGTGCAGGACAGCCTGTTTGACGTTGTCCCGATTTTTGTCGAGCAGGTCGCCGGCCCGCTGGATCAGCTGGTCGAGTTTGCGTCCGGTGCTGCCGCTGCCGAGGTCCTCGTCGGCCATGATCTGGCTGACTTGATGGATGGTGGAGGCGAATTCACGCAGTTTCGTGTCATTGGCGGCCACCGCGTCGAACAGCGTGCTGATGTTTTTGACTATCGTGGTGATCTGCTCGCGGGTGGCCGCGCCGCCGTCGCTGGACAGCCGCAGCGCCTTGGACAGCTCGCCGAGGGCGGCCTTGATCTTTTCGCCGTTGCCGTTGACCACCTCGGTGCCACCGTTGAGCACGTCGGCGATCGGTCCGCCGCCGTGACCGTCGCCCTCGAGCGACTTGGTCACCTTGTCCAAAACGTTGAGCACGCTGCTGAATTCGACAGGCGTCTTGGTCCGGGGCAGGCCGATGGTGTCGTGGTTCTCCAGGGTCGGTCCGCCGTGATAGGCCGGGGTGAGCTCGATCTGGCGGTCGGTGAGGATGGAGGTCGACACCGTGACGGCCTGCGCGGTCGCGGGCACTTTGACGTGGCGGTCGATGGTGAACTCGACTTCGACGTAGCCGCCCTTGGCGTTGATCTTGGTGATCTTGCCCACCGGCATGCCCAGCACCGCCACCTCGTTGCCCTCGTAGAGGCCTGAGGCGCTGTCGAATTGCGCGGTGACCGTGATCGTGTCCTCATCGGAACTCAGGGACCACCAACCGATTCCGATCGCCGCGGCGATGACCGCGACCGCGGCGACGATGGCCAGCGTCCTGGCGCCGAGCCGCCTCACTTGCAGTCCTTGAAGTACTGGATCATGCCGAACTGCTTGGCGCGGCCGCTGATCGCACACATCCATGAGTCGATCAGCGGGACATTTGGGGCATTGAAGTTGATCGCATTGCCGTCACCGGTGAGGTTGGCGGCCTCGCGGAAGAAGATCGGGCTGATCTGCAGCATGCTGTGCAGCAGGTCGTCGTGTTGGGACATCAGGTTGGTGAAGTCGCGCATGTCTTTGATCAGCGCGTCCAGGCCCGAGCGGTCGTTGACCACCACCTGGCTCATGGTGTCGACGAGGCTGGACAGGGACTGCATCATCGCGTGGAAAACGGCGCGCCGCGCGACGAATTGGCCCAGCAGGTCTTGTCCCTGGTCGACCAGGGCGCCGATGCCGGCCTGCTGGCGGCGCAGCGTGTTCGTCACCTGCTCGGTGCTGCGCAGCAGCTGCCCCAGCTGGTCGCGCCGCACCGCGATGATCGACGACAACGTGTTGATGTTCGTGATCGCTTGCGGCACAACGGCGGGCAGGCCCTCGAGTTGCTTGCCCAGCACCGCCAGCGACTGCGCGAACCTGTCGGAGTCGACCTGCTCGAAAGTCGTGGTGGCATCCTGCAGCGCGGCCTGCAGGTCGTAGGGCACCTCGGTGTGCGCCAGGTCGAAGGTGTTGTTGGGCAGTCGCGCCGGACCGTTGGGCTCCAGCGAGAGGTAGCGCGAACCCAGGATGGTGGTGACCCTGATCTGAGCCCGGGAATCCTTGCCGAGCTTGATGTCGTCGCGGACCTTCAAGCCCGCCTCGACGTGGTCGCCGACGAGTTTCATGCTGGTGACGTTGCCCACCGGGATGCCCGCGACCACGATCGGGTTGCCGGCCCGCAGCGAGGCCGCCTGCAAGAACTCCGCGGTGTAATGCCGATAGCCGGCGCCGATCGCGTGCACCAGCAGCATGACGCCGATCACCACCGCGACCACCGCGACGGCGATGAAGCCCAGCCAGGTCTTGTTGTAGCTTTCCAGCGGCTGCTTCGTCAGCCGCGAAAGCCGCTGCCGCACCCACGCGTCAGCCATCGACCGTGCTCCTGCAGCGCGGGGTGTGCCAGGCCCGGTTGCCCGGCGTGGCGGCGTTGATGATGATGGGCACTACATCGTTGAGCCCGGGGAAGAACCCCATGAAATTCACGTCGCACACGTAGGCGTTGCCATAGGCGCCCTGATTGCCCACCCGGGTAAGGCCTTTCAGCAGCAGCGGGATGTTGTCGCCGAAGAAGGCCACCTGCGGTTCGACGTCCATGATGTGTTTGGTTACCCCTGGCTGGCGATCGATGAATTCGCGCAATGCCGGGTACACGTCGGTCGCCGAGGCCGACAGGTGGTCGGTCACCCGGGCCAGCGAACCGACCGAGGCGACCAGGTCCGGGCGGCGCCGGTCGAGTTCACCGACCACGCTGCGGGTCTGCGTGATGACCCCGTCGAGGTTGTCGTTCTGCTGGGCGAGGTTGCCGACCACCTTGTTGAGGTTGGTGATCACGCTGCCTAGGGCCTGATCGCGTCCCGCGAATGTCTGCGTGAGCGTGGATGTTTGGCCCACGAGCGTGGTGAGCGACGACGTATCACCCTGCAGCGATTGGATGATGCCCTTGGTGAGGTTGTCGGCGTCATGCGGGTTCAGCAGGCTGAACAGCGGCTCGTAGCCGTTGAGCAGCGTCGTCACGTCGAACGAAGGCTCGGTGCGTTCCGGCGGGATGGTGCTGCCCGGGGGAAGCAGCTGCGGACTGCCTTCCTTGCCCAGGGACAGCCCGAGGTAGCGTTGCCCGACGATGTTCTGGTAGGTCACTGATGCGAGGGTGTTTCCGAACAGCCGCTGTTCGGATTGCACCACGAACGAGACCTTCGCGAGCGTCCCGTCGAGTTCCACCTTTTCGACCCGGCCCACGCGCACCCCGGCCACGCGGACGTCGTCGCCCTCGCGAAGCCCGTACACGTCGGTGAACACCGCCGAATACCTGGCGGTGTCACCGGCCACGTCTCGCCGCAGGCTCACATACACCAGCCAGGTCAGCGTCAACGAGACGATCATGAACAAGGTCAGCGCGATGAGCGGGCCGCGGAATTTCATTTGGCCTCCCCGGGTGGATGAGCCAGTGACACCGTGGTGCCGCGGGCCACCGGGCCCAGCAGCAGGTCGGTGGCATCGGTGGCGGGCGCGCCGGTGATGATGCCCAGCATGTTTCGTTCATACTGGCTGCCAACGGGTCCCACGTTGCCTCCGAAAGCCGCCTGCGGAATCCAGGGCGCCTTGGGTGCGACCGGCGCGACCCACGGCTCGTGCTCTTGCGGTGTGGCCGGCGCCCCGGGCGAGGAGTTGTCGGGATTCGCGCTGCCGGGCACTGGGGGCGACGGCGTAATCCCGGGGGCCAGAGGGGGAT
>NZ_BAAGDE010000061.1:26182-36619 GCF_054660795.1 Mycobacterium sp. MUNTM1 | reverse complement strand
GCCCCGAGCCCCGTCGCGCCGGCCGCGGCGCCCGCCTCGGCCCCCGCGCCCGCTCCCCCCGCCACCACGAGCACCGTGGCCGGTGTCCCACCGACGCCACCGGCGCCAGCCATCCCCGGACCCGGGTTCTTCCCGCCCTACGTCATCGGCCCGCCGGGCATGGGAACGGGTTCCGGCATGGGCGCAAGCGCGAGTTCCAGCGCCAAGAGGAAAGCGCCGGAACCGGATAGCGCCGCCGCCGCGGCGGCCGCCGGCGCGGGAGAAGCGGCCCGCGCACGCCGCCGCCGGCGCAGGACAGAGCGCGGGCACGGCGACAAGTTCATGGACATGAACGTCGACGTCGACCCGGACTGGGATGCGTCGCTGGCTTCGGATCACGGCGCCGGGACGCTGGGGTTCGCCGGGACCGCCCGCCGGGAGGCGGCCGCCGCGGCGGCCGGACTGGCCACACTGGCCGGCGATGAGTTCGGCGGCGGCCCAACGCTGCCGATGATGCCGGGCACCTGGGGCCCGGACGCCGCCGGCCATCGGGGGCCGCGCGGCGACGACGGGGACGCCTAGCGCCGGGCGCCCCGTTGGACTCGCCGGGTCGCCCCGGGCCCCGCGCCGGCGCGCGCTGCGATAATGACGCGGTGGAGACGCTGAAGTCCGGGCGCAGGTTGCGGCCGGGGTCGATGGAAGTGCTGGTGGCCCTGCTGTTGGCCTGCGCGCTGGCCGCGACGACCCTGCGGAATGCCGTCTTCAACAGCGCGGCGCTCTCGACGATAGGCACCGTGTTCTGCGGGGTTTTCGTGCAGGCGATTCCGTTCCTGGTGCTCGGGGTCGTGGTCAGCGGCCTGATCGCGACATTCGTCTCGCCGCAGCGGCTGGCGCGCTGGTTGCCGCGCCGCCCGGCCTTGGCGGTGGTGGCGGCCGGCGTCGGCGGCGTCGCGCTGCCGGGCTGTGAATGTGGGTCAGTTCCCTTGGCGCGGAGGCTGTTCGGCGAGGGCGGCGTCACCGGCGCAGCGGCGCTGACGTTCATGCTGGCCGCTCCGGCGATCAATCCGGTCGTGCTGGTCGCCACGGCGGTGGCGTTTCCGGGCGCGCCAAGGATGGTCTTCGCCCGGATGGGGGCGTCTCTGCTGACCGCGGTCGTCATGGGCTGGGCGTGGTCGCGGTGGGGCCGCCCGGAATGGATCACCCGCCGGCTGCCCGCCGCGGGAACGCAGACCGAGCCGAGATGGGTGGTCTTCACCGAGGCCGCGCGGCACGACTTCCTGCAGGCCGCATCGTATTTGGTGCTCGGTGCGGCCGCGGCGGCCCTGCTGCACGTGGTGGTGCCGCAGTGGGTGTTCGCGCATCTGGCGAGCGACCTCGTCCTCGGCGTCGTGCTGATGGCCGCCCTGGCGGTGGTGCTGGCCCTGTGTTCGGAGGCGGACGCGTTCGTGGCGGCCAGCCTGACGATGGTGCCGCTGGTGCCCCGGCTGGTGTTTCTCGTCGTCGGTCCGGCCGTCGATGTCAAGCTCTTCGCGATGCAGGCGGGCATGTTCGGTCGGGCGTTCGCCGTGCGCTTCGCCCCCTGCACGTTCGTGGTGGCCACCGCAAGTGCTTGCGCGATCGGGCTTTTCGTGTTGGGGGCCCGGTGATGAGCCGCGAGGCCGAGAACACCGTGCTGCTGCTGGTGGGCATCAGCATCGCGATGATCACCGGGTCGGGCGTGTTCACGCGTTACGTCAAGCCCGGGCTGCTGCCGTGGCTGATCGCGTCGGCGGTGGTGCTCATCGGATTGGCGCTGGTGGCGATTATCGGCGACATTCGCCGGGGCGGCCCGCGGACCGGTGGGGCCGATGCCGATCACGGCGACGGACATTCCCATCGGACCGGCATCGTCTGGATGCTTGTGGTCGCGGTCCTGGTGCTGATGTTCGTGGCGCCGCCCGCCCTGCGGCCCTCGGCCGCCGCCCCGTCCGTGACGTCGGTGTCCAATGACGTTCTGAACAAGGCTTTTCCGCCACTGCCGCCTGGGCCGGATCCGGACGTCTCGCTACCCGAGGTGCTGATGCGCGAAGCGCACGACACGACCGGATCGCTGACGAACCGGCAGATCAGCGTCACCGGGTTCGTGCTCAACGAGGCGCAGGGCGTCGACCTCGGCCGCATCGTCATCGTCTGCTGTGCGGCCGACGCTCAGCTGGCCCGCATCCACCTGCGTGGGCCCGCGGCCGGGGGCGCGGCCGGGGGCGCGGCCGGGCTGCCGGACAATACCTGGATCCGGGTCCGGGGCCAGGTCGTACCCGCACCGCGGCAACCGAATTCACCGGCGATTCCCACCCTGCAAGCGACCGCGGTCACCCGCATCGACGCCCCACCCAACCCGTACGCCTACCCGCACTGACCGTCAGTTGCGTCGGCCGGCGCCGCGCGTCCACCGCTCATGCCGATCGAGTTGTGCTGGGACGGGTGTGTTTTCCCACTGCCCGCGCTCCAGCCAATCGCGCAGTTCGGCGGCCGCGGCACTGTCGGCGACGGGTCCGATCCAATGTGCCGGTCCGCAGGCCACCCGGTCGCTGGTGCAGGGCTGCACCACGGCCATGACGCCGCCGCCGGTCGGCCGGGAGGCACAGGTGAGCGGTCCGAGCATGCAGGCCGCCGAGACCAGCATGGAGTGCGGGCAGCGCCGGATGGTGGGACGGAGTTCGTCGATCATCGACAAATCGTGGCCGACCGCGCAAGCCGCGCAGACGATCACGGTGAAGGGGCGGTCGGTGCCGCGGCGCGCGGGCGTCATCGCGCCGTGTGCGGCCCGGGGTAGGGCAGCAACGCCATTTCGCGGGCGGTCTTGATAGCGGTCGCGACCTGCCTTTGTTGCTGAACGGACAAACCGGTGACTTGGCGGGACCGGATCTTGCCGCGGTCGGAGATGAACACACGCAGCGTGGCGGTGTCCTTGTAGTCCACCGCGTCCAGTCCCAGGCTGTGCAGCAGATTCCGTTTCGGTGAGCGGCCCGGCGGTAGCGCGGGCCGGCGGGTGCGCGCGACTTTCCTGACCATCACCAGCTCGCCTTCCGCACGCCGGGTAACTGTCCGGCATGCGCCAATTCGCGGACCCGCACCCGCGACAGCCCGAACTTGCGGAGGTGACCGCGCGGGCGCCCGTCGACGGCGTCGCGGTTGCGCACCCGCACCGCGCTGGCGTCGCGCGGTTGGCGCGCCAACTCGTCCCTGGCGGCCGCCCGCTGCTCTGTGGTGCTCGCCGGTGAGCGGATGAGCTCCTTGAGTTCGGCGCGGCGTTCGGCGTAGCGCGCCACGATCGTGCGGCGGCGGTCGTTCTTGACGATCTTGGACTTCTTGGCCATGTTCAGCGATCCTCGCGGAACTCGACGTGGCGGCGGATGACGGGGTCGTACTTGCGTAGCACCAGCCGGTCGGGGTCGTTGCGGCGGTTCTTGCGCGTGACATAGGTGTATCCGGTTCCCGCCGTGGAGCGCAGCTTGACCAGGGGGCGAATCTCGTTGCGTGCCATCAGATCCGCTGCCCTTCCCGGCGCAGCCTGGTCACCACGGCCTCGATGCCGTCGCGGTCGATCACCTTGATGCCCTTGGCGCTGACCCGCAGCCGGATCCGGCGGCCCTCCGAGGGCAGGTAGTACGTCTTGAGTTGGATGTTGGGTTCGAAGCGCCGAGACGTTCGGCGGTGGGAATGCGATACCGCGTTACCGAAACCCGGCCGGCGGCCGGTCACCTGGCAGTGGGCGGACACCGTGCACCTCCGTTGCAGCTTATTGAAAATCATTTTCGACAAGGCCCGCCACGAACGGTACCGTATGGAGAGGCTAGATGAAAATTATTACCAATAAGGAGGACGATGCGGACGCCCGTCATCCTGGTCGCCGGCCAGAGGGATACCGACCCGGTTGCGGGCGCGTTGTTGCGTGCCCCGGGAACGCTGGTGGTAGAGCACCGATTCGACGGACACGTGGTGCGCCGAACGATCACCGCGCTGTCCGACGGGGTCTTGACAAGCAACGAGACCGCCCTGGAGCTCGCGCACGGGTGCGTCTCGTGCACCATCCGCAACGACCTGCTGGTGTTGTTGCGTCAACTGCACCGGCGACACGACGTCGACCGGATCGTCGTGCACCTGGGACCCTGGCTGGAACCCGAGCCAATCTGCTTGGCGATCAACCACGTTCGCGTACGGGTGGCGCCGGGTTACATCGACGGCCCGGCGGCCCTGGACGTGTCGATCGCCGCCGTGGTGACCTGTGTCGATGCCTCGACGTGGCTGACCCAGGCGCTGGGTGAGGACGAGCTGGACGACGGGCGCACCGAGGCTCAGGTGGTGATCGGCCAGGCCGAATTCGCCGATGTGGTGGTGCTCAATCAGCCCGATCCGTTCGTCGCCGCCGTGCTGCGCCGGCTGTCCCCGCGCGCCCGCGTTCGGGTGGGCGCCGACTGCATCGAGGACGCGCTGAACGATCTGTATCGCGACGCGCGACGCGGCCGCAGCGACGACCCGCACGGTCCGCTGCTGGCCGGCCAGCCCCCGCTGGATTCCCGCGGGCCAATCAGCTTGCTGGAGTTCAATTCCCGGCGACCCTTCCATCCGCAGCGTCTGCATGCGTGCCTGGACCTGCTGCTCGACGGCGTGATCAGGACCCGGGGCCGGCTCTGGCTGGCCAGCCAACCCGACCGGGCGATGTGGTTGGAATCTGCCGGCGCCGGACTGCGGGTCAGCTCGGCGGGCAACTGGCTGGCCGTCCTCGACGACCTCGAGCTGGACGGCATCGACACGGAGCGAAGGACTTTCGCCGAACTGGCCTGGGACGACCGGTACGGCGATCGGCACACGGCAATGACCATCCTGGTGTGCGGCGCGAAACCCGCTGACCTTCTCGACGCGCTGCGCGGCGCGCTGCTCACCGACGAGGAGATGCGGCGCCCGGACGACTGGATCGACTACGACGACCCGTTCGGCGACTGGCACGAGGAGCCCTGCGCGGACCGGGCGGAAGCCGCCGACAACGCGGCCCGCCACACCCGGCAGGACGGAGACTTCTCGTGAAACCCGTCGCCCATCCCGACTACCACCCCGTCGTCTTCCAGGACGCCACCACCGGTGCGATGTTCCTGACCCGATCGACCCTCACGAGTTCGCGCACCGTCGAGTGGCATACGCCGCACGGAACGCGCAGCTATCCACTGGTCGTCGTCGAGGTCACCTCGGACTCGCACCCGTTCTGGACCGGCGGCCGTCGCATCATCGACAGCGCCGGCCAGGTGGAGAAGTTCCACCGCCGCTATGGCCGCAGGTGATGCTGCTATCCGTGCGAGGCGAGCGCGCGATAGCCCGGCTCGGCGAAACGCCGGGCGGCCTCGCGGATCTCGTCGGTCAACGGACGTTGTTCGGGAAGGTCGCCGGTGAAGATTCGGGGCTCGAGGCTTTTGGCATCGAACCGGGCTTCTTCGGCCATCAGCGCAACGGCGGGAGCGTCCACGTCGAAGCCGAAATGCCTTGCCACGCTGAGCCATACCGCGCTCGGCAGGTCGCCATAGTCGATGCAGAGGCGCCCGGCCGGATCGGCCGCGGCCGATTCCAGCATCGCGCCGAGGGCCCGCGCGGCGTATTCGGCCCGCGTCATGGCCGGGACAGCGGCCTCGTCGATGCCGAAACGCCGTGCGGCGCGCCGCGCTTGCGGGCCAAGCCATCCCGGCGGTCTGGCCAGCAGTGAGGCCAGGACGCGCGCCGGGTCGCGTTGGACCCAGATCCACGGTGTGTCCGCAAAGGCGGCTGCAAGGATGTCTCGCCTTCGGATGTTCCAGCTGGAACACTTCAGCACCAGCCGCCGCTCGTCGTCGTGGCGACGTCGGCCCAGCGCTCGCACCAGGACGCGCGCGGCCGCCACCAGCTCGTTGCCGCCGAGCCGTTGTGCGCCAAGGCCGAGCAGGTGGTTGAGCGGCGCCGGTTCGTTGAGCATGACCACGCCCGGCAGCGTGCCCAAAAGCCTTGACACCAACGTAGATCCGCATCGCGAGAGGTGAAAGATGATGCCGGCGGGCTCGAGCGACGCCTCGCTGTCGAGCGCGACGAGTGCGTCGAACCCGGTTTTGACCAGCGGCCGCGCGGCCGCGGTAGCGGCCCACCGTGCCACGGTCCGGTCGAAAAACGGTTCGTCGAAGCGCACCCCGGTCAAGTCCGCCCAGAAAACCGCCGGGATGGCCGCGGAAAAGTCCAGTCGCACCGGCGTCCAGCGGGCGAGCTCAGCCAGGTCCATCCGGCGAGTCACTTTCGGAATTGGTGGGTGACAACCGGATCAGGTACCCGCTCACGATCAGCGATCGCGCCAACTCGATCTGCTGTGCCGCATCGAGCCCGGGCAGCTCGTCAATCCTGAACGGCGAGTTGCTCTTCGCGATGAATTCCAGTGCGGCCCGGTGATCGGGCCCGGCGCCTATCGACAGGGTCGCGAAGTGCAGCGCAACGCCGTCGGGACCGACTTTCATGCGCGAATACAGCGGCCGGTACTTGTCGACCAGTGTCCGCGCGCCGATTCCGGCGGCGTCGGCGATCTGCCCGATCGGCGGACAGTGACCGCGGCGTAGGAGAACGTCCGCCAGCGTGTCCAGGCCTCCCTGCACCGCGTCGGGCTCCTCGATGCCGCGCAGCGCATCGCGCAGCATGGCGCTCATCGATGCCTGCAGGTCCGCGTCATCGAGATGGCGTAACGGCAGGCGCGCGTTCAAGGCATCGTTGCGCAGACTCTGCGAGTACAGCGCCCCGATTGCCAGCATGAGGACGCTGGGGACATGGAGACCGACGGTCAGGTGCACCGAGGGCCCCGACGCCGGCGTCTCGGCCGCGTGCACCCGGCCGCGCGGCAGGTACAGCACGTCGCCGGCCGCCAGGCGGAGATCGGTGGGCGAGGGAAGCCCGCCGATCCGAACCGTCTTGTCATCCCGCCGCAATCGGTGCGGTGGGATGTCGACGCCGTCGTACAGATGCCAGATCTTGGATCCTTCGATCTGCAGGATCAAAACGTCGTGGTCGTCGTAGTGAGGAACCAGACCCTGTGAGCCCGGGGGCGTGGCGTAGGCGTTGACCTGGACCGGGACGTTCAGCTCAACCTCGATGGCGTGGGCCAGCGACGCAACGCTACGTGAGTAGCGCTCGACGGCGTCCACGACAATCGTGTACCCGTCGGCAAAGTCGCCGCGAATCGCGGCCACGTCGAGGCCGCCGTCGCCAAGCCGGTAGCTGTCGGCGCCCTTCTTGAACTTGCCCCGCATCAGCCGCACCGCGGGTGGCTCCCGGCGAAAAAGCTCCAGAAGATGGTCGAGCGCCGACGGGCCCGGCAGCAGGCCCTCGAAGTAGCCGGCCCGGCATCGCGCGACGTGATACGGCTTTTGCGCCCATATCTCGTCAAGAAAGGTCTGCGCCGAGAGGGGTTCAAGCAACCCGGCTAGCGACAGCTCGATGGCCCGGCCTCCGAAATCGTCGTCGTGATAACCAGGCGGGGCACAGCGTGCCCTGCCGGCAACTCAGTATGGCGGATCGGTAGCTGAGCGGGTCCTCGCCGACCACACCGACGCCGGTGGAGTACGAGACCAGCTACCACTCGCGTTCGCCAGTACCGTTGCGCGCCACCGGAAAAGGCGTGTCGGTGGCGCGGCGTAATGTGGTCTTCGTGCGTAGCGAAGGCGATACCTGGGACATCACCACGAGTGTGGGCTCGACCGCGTTGTTCGTGGCAACGGCGCGGGCGTTGGAGGCCCAAAAGCCCGATCCGCTGGCCGTGGATCCGTACGCGGAGGTCTTCTGTCGCGCTGTCGGCGGGTCGTGGGCCGACGTTCTCGACGGCAAGGATCCCGACCACCAGCTGAAGACGGCCGACTTCGGCGAGAACTTCGTCAACTTCCAGGGTGCGCGCACCAGGTACTTCGACGAGTATTTCCGGCGCGCTGCGGAGGCGGGCGTGCGGCAGGTAGTCATCCTGGCCGCGGGCCTGGACTCGCGGGCCTATCGCCTGGACTGGCCGGCCGCGACGACGATCTTCGAGCTCGACCAGCCGCAAGTGCTCGACTTCAAGCGCGAAGTGCTCACCGGCGCCGGCGCACAACCGCGCGCCGAGCGTCGGGAGATCGCCATCGATCTGCGGGAAGACTGGCCGCAAGCCCTGCGCGACAGTGGGTTTGACCCCGCCAAGCCCTCGGCCTGGATCGCCGAGGGGCTGTTGATCTACCTGCCGGCGACGGCCCAGGAGCAGCTGTTCACCGGCATCGACGGCCTGGCCGGCCACGGTAGCCACGTCGCCGTCGAGGACGGCGCCCCGATGAAGTCCGAGGACTTCGAGGCCGCGGTCGCGGAAGAACGCGCGGCCACCGAGCAGGGCGACGGGCGGGTGTTCTTCCAGCTGGTCTACAACGAGCAGCACGCGCCGGCCACCGAATGGTTCGGCAAGCACGGCTGGAAGGCGGTCGGCACGCCGTTGGCCGACTACCTTCGTGAGGTCGGTCGCCCGGTTCCCGGGCCCGAAACCGAGGCCGGCCCGATGATCGCGCGGAACACCCTGGTGAGCGCCGTTCGGGCCTGACCGTCCGAAATACCGGCCAAGTCGCTGATCACGGCCGGTTTTTCATGAGTTTTCCCTGAATCCGGCACCCACCGGAACTTTCCCGAGCCGCCATCCGACTACTACCGGGCTCTTCCCACGCCGCCGTACAGCCCAGGCGGTCGCGGACGCAGCCCGGCGAGGAGTCGCTGGCATGACGCCACGCGTTTTTCTAATCGATCAGCCGCGTCGTCACCAGCGGTAGCGGACGGGGGAGCATGACCGGGCCCGTGTGGATGGCGTTTCCGCCGGAGGTTCATTCGACGCTGCTGTCCAGCGGTCCAGGTCCCGGCGGCCTGCTGGCCTCGGCCGCGTCGTGGACGTCGTTGAGCCAGACGTATGCGGAGGTGGCCGACGAGCTGAGCCAGACCCTGGCGGCGGTGCAGGCCGGGGCCTGGGAGGGACCCAGTGCCGAGCGATACGTGGCCGCACATGTGCCGTATTTGTTGTGGCTGATGCGCGCCAGCGCCAACAGTGCGGCCATGGCCGCACAGCAAGAGGCGGCGGCCGCGGCCTACACCACCGCGCTGGCCGCAATGCCGACGCTGCCGGAGCTGGCGGGCAACCATGCCGTGCACGGGGCGTTGGTGGCGACGAACTTCCTCGGCATCAACACGATTCCGATCGCGGTCAACGAGGCCGACTACGCGAGAATGTGGACTCAGGCCGCCACCACCATGTCCACTTATCAGTCGGTCGCCGGCGCGGCGGTGGCCGCTGCCCCGCCGGCCGATCCTTCCCCGCAGATCGTGAACGGCAGCGACAGCTCCGACAGCAGCGACGGTTTCCAAGACATCGTCGACAACGACTCGGGCAATCCCTACGACGGCAGCTGGTATCTGAACCGCGTCACCGAGATCACCCAGACCTTGTCCCGGGACTTCACCGAGATCGCACACAACCCTGTCAAGGGGTTTCTGCAGCTGTTGCACGACATCATCGGGCTGATCATCGACGAAATCGGCCACGCCATCCAGTTCTTCCAGGCGTTCCCGCAGTTGCTGGCGGTTCCGGCGTTCGCGCCGGCCGCCCTCGGCGGAGGCTTCGCGGCCCTGAGCGTGCTGGCCGCGATCCAGCCCTCGGCGCTGCCCGCCCCCGCCGTGACGGCGGAACCCGCGCCGCCGCACACCACCGACCTCCCAGCGGTGGCCACCAGTCCCGTCACGGTGACCGCAACGGCCCCGGCTTCGTCGGCGCCGACGTCCGCGCCCTCGCCCGCCTCGACCCCGGCCACCGCCCCCGCGCCGGCACCGCCGCCCACCGGTATGGGAGGCGCCGCCTTCCCCTACCTGGTCGGCGGCCCGGGCATCGGGACCGGGGCCGGGTTGAGTAGCGGCGCGCAGCGCAAGGCGCCGGAGCCCGATGCCGCCGCGGCGGCCGCACGGGCGGCGACCTCGGCGACCGAGCGGCAGCGCGCGCGGCGGCGCCGTCGCGCGGCCATGAAAGACCACTACCGCGGCCATGAATTCATGGACATCGACGACGACGGGCCGATTCCCGACCCCGGCTGGTCGGTGGCATCGGATCGGGGCGCTGGGTCGCTGGGCTTTGCCGGAACCGCACCGGCGGCGACGGCCGAGGCCGCCGGGCTGACCACGCTGGCCGCTGACGAGTTCGGCAACGGACCCTCGATACCGATGTTGCCGGGCACCTGGGAGAGCGACTAGCGGTGGAACTTTTTCGGCCCGCCGCCCGACTACTGGCTGCGTGATCGTTCCGACGGCCACTGGCCGTGGCGGGCCGGCGCGGGCGCGCGGGGGAGGTGTTTATTAAAATTATTTTTATTTATGTTGGGGGGTGGTGTGTGAACGCCCGCCGTGGGGCGGGGTGTATTGCGGAAAATCGGAGAA
>NZ_BAAGDE010000061.1:0-26172 GCF_054660795.1 Mycobacterium sp. MUNTM1 | reverse complement strand
AACCGCCCCCTCTAACCCGTTGTCGCGGGCCCCGTGGTCTCCCTATTCGGGGTCTAATTTTTCGGGCCCGCCCCCCTCCAAGTGGCGGCTTTTTCTTCCCGCGCCCCACGGCCGGCCGCGGCCCGTCGCGGCCGCGCGAGCGAGTTGATAATGAAAATGATTTTCATTAAGGTGGGGCCTTGCTGTGAGACCGCCCGACGTGCGGCTGTGAGTATGCCGGAAATGCGGAGAATCCCTACCGGAAACATCCTCAACAGCGGTAAAAGAAGGACAGTGCAGTGGTGAGCACGACGGGCCCAAACGCCTCGACAGTTAGCTTATGCAATGCTAACTTCAGGCAGTTAGGTTAGGGGAGACTACATACATGAAAAGTCGCGGCCGTGGAACTCGGTGACACCGGCATGCTCACAGCTCAGCCCGTTAATCCGCGGGTGGACGCGCGGGTTGACGAGGACGTCGTCAGCCGGTTCGCCACATGCTGCCGCGCGCTGGGCATCGTCGTCTACCAACGCCAGCGCCCCGCCGATCTGGCCGCCGCGCGCTCCGGCTTCACCGCGCTGACCCGCGTCGCCCACGACCAGTGCGACGCGTGGACGGGTCTGGCGGCCGCCGGCGACACGTCCCTGCGCGTGCTCGAGGCGGTATCGCGCAACGTCGCGACCGCGGGCACGCTGCAGCGCCAGGTCGACCTGACGCCCGGCTCGCTGGGCTTCCGCTACGACACCGGGCTGTATCTCCAATTTCGCGCCGCGACGCCCGATGATTTCCACCTCGCCTACGCGGCCGCGCTGGCAACGGCGGGGCGATTTGCTGACGCCAACGAAATCGTCACCGGCCTGACGGCCGCCCGGCCGAACTGGCGTGAGGGCCGGTGGGTATCCGTCGTCATCAACTACCGCGCCGAGCGCTGGTCGGATGTCGTCAAGCTGCTGACCCCGATCGTCAACGACGCGGATCTCGACGAGGCCTTCTCGCACGCCGCCAAGATCGCACTCGGTACCGCGTTGGCCCGGCTGGGCATGTTCGCCCCGTCGCTGTCGTATCTGGAGGAGCCCGACGGACCCGTCGCGGTGGCCGCCGTCGACGGCGCGCTGGCCAAGGCGCTGGTGCTGCGCGCGCATGTGGACGAGGACTCGGCCAGCGAGGTGCTGCAGGATCTGTACGCCGCGCACCCGGAAAACGAACAAGTCGAACAGGCCCTGACCGATACCAGTTTCGGCATCGTGACCACCACGGCGGGCCGCATCGAGGCCCGTACGGATCCGTGGGACCCCGAAACCGAGCCCAGCGCAGAGGATTTCGTCGACCCCGCCGCGCACGAACGTAAGGCAGTGCTGCTGCACGAGGCCGAGCGCCAGCTTGCCGAATTCATCGGACTCGACGAGGTCAAGAACCAGGTGTCGCGGCTGAAGAGTTCGGTCGCCATGGAACTGGTCCGCAAGCAACGCGGCCTGGCCGTCGCGCAGCGCGCCCACCACCTGGTCTTCGCCGGTCCGCCCGGAACCGGTAAGACCACCATCGCCCGCGTGGTCGCCAAGATCTATTGCGGCCTCGGGCTTTTGAAGCGGGAAAACATTCGAGAGGTCCACCGCGCCGACCTCATCGGCCAGCACATCGGCGAGACCGAGGCCAAGACGAACGCGATCATCGACAGCGCGCTCGACGGCGTGCTGTTCCTCGACGAGGCCTACGCGCTGGTTGCCACGGGCGCCAAGAACGACTTCGGGCTGGTGGCCATCGACACACTGCTGGCGCGGATGGAGAACGACCGCGACCGCCTGGTGGTGATCATCGCCGGATACCGCGCCGACCTGGACAAGTTCCTGGATACCAACGAGGGTTTGCGTTCCCGGTTCACCCGCAACATCGACTTTCCTTCCTACGCACCGTCGGAGCTGGTCGAGATCGCGAACACGATGGCCGAGCAGCGCGACAGCATCTTCGAGCCGGCCGCGCTCGAACACATGGAGGCGTTGTTCACCAAGCTGGCAACCGAGTCGACCCCGGACGCCAACGGAATCTCGCGACGCAACCTGGACATCGCCGGTAACGGTCGATTCGTCCGAAACATCGTCGAACGCTCCGAGGAAGAACGAGAGTTCCGGCTCGACCATTCGGAACACGCCGGAACCGGCGAATTCAGTGACGAGGAGCTGATGACGATCACCGACGACGACGTCGAACGGTCGGTTGAGCCGCTGCTGCGCGGCCTTGGCCTGTCGGTGCCGGCATGACCCCCAACAACGAGCCCGACGAACGCCGTTCGTTCACCTCTCGCACCCCGGTCAACGACAACCCCGACCAGGTCGAGTACCGCCGCGGCTTCGTCACCCGCCACCAGGTCACCGGCTGGCGGTTCGTGATGCGCCGGATCGCCTCGGGTATCGCCTTGCACGACACCAGGATGCTGGTCGACCCGCTGCGCACGCAGTCGCGCGCGGTGGCCATGGGCGCGGTCCTGCTGGTCACCGGCCTGGCGGGTTGCTTCGTGTTCTCACTGATCCGGCCCAGCGGCACGGTGGGTACCAACGCCGTGCTGGCCGACCGCTCCACCGCCGCGCTGTACGTGCGCGTCGGTGACGACCTGCACCCGGTGCTCAACCTGACCTCCGCCCGGCTGATCACCGGCCACGCCGTCGACCCCACGATGGTGAAAAGCAGTGAGCTGGACCGCTTTCCGCGCGGCAACCTGATCGGCATCCCGGGTGCGCCGGAGCGCATGGTGCAAAACCCCTCGCGCGACGCGAACTGGACGGTGTGCGACGCCGTCAGCGAGCCGGCCCAGGGCGGGCACGCCGCCCACAGCACCGGCGTCACGGTGATCGCGGGCCAGCCGGACAGCAGCGGTGCACGCGCGGCGACGCTCGCGTCGCAGCAGGCGGTCCTCGTCGACCGGGACGGCAGCACCTGGCTGTTGTGGGACGGCAAGCGTTCGCAGATCAACCTGACCGACCACGCGATCACGAACGCGCTTGGCCTGGGGCAGAACAACTCCGAGGTGCCCGCGCCCCGGCCCATCGCGCTGGGCCTGTTCAACGCGATCCCGGAGGCACCGTCGCTGACGGCGCCCGCCATCCCGAACGCCGGCGCCCCGGCCCCGTTCAGCGTGCCCGCCCCGATCGGCGCGGTGGTGGTCTCCTACGCCCTGGACCAGAGCTCCTCGGGCGCGCCGCGCTACTACGCGGTGATGCCCGACGGCCTGCAGCAGATCTCACCGGTGCTGGCCGCGATTCTGCGCAACACCAATTCCTATGGGCTGGACCAGCCGCCGCGGTTGGGCGCCGATGCGGTGGCCAAGCTGCCCGTGTCGCGGATGCTGGACACCGCACGGTATCCGGATCAACAGATCAGCCTGGTCGATGCGGCCAAATCGCCTGTCACGTGCGCCTATTGGAGCAAGCCCGCCGGGGCCGCGACCAGCTCGCTGCACCTGATGTCGGGCTCCGCGCTGCCGATCGCCGAATCGATCCGCACCGTCGACCTGGTGGGCGGCGGCGCCGCGACGACCGCGACTCGCGTCGCCCTGGCGCCGGGCACCGGCTACTTCACCCAGACCGTCGGCGGCGGCCCGGAATCGCCGGGCACCGGGTCGCTGTTCTGGGTCTCTGACACCGGCGTCCGCTACGGCATCGACAACGAGTCGGAGCACTCCGCCGCCGGACACGGCAAAACGGTTGAGGCCCTTGGCCTTAACGGATCACCGGTCCCCATTCCGTGGTCGGTGCTGTCGCTGTTCGCGCATGGTCCGACGTTATCGCGCGCCGACGCGCTGCTGGCTCATGACGGGTTGACGCCCGATCAGAAGCCCGGCCGTGTGGCATCTGCCGAGGGAGCCCCCCGATGAGCCGACTGATCTTCGAAGCGCGCCGCCGTCTGGCGCCGCCGGTGACCCGCAAGGGCACCATCGCCATCGAGGCGCCACCCGAGCTGCCCCGGGTGATTCCGCCGTCGTTCCTGCGCCGGGCGATGCCCTACGTGCTGGTGATCCTGATCGTCGGCATGATCGTCGCCCTGTTCGCCACCGGGATGCGGCTGATCTCTCCGCAGACGCTGTTCTTCCCGTTCGTGCTGTTGCTCGCCGCGACCGCCATGTACCGCGGCAACGACAACAAGACACGCACCGAGGAGGTCGACGCGGAACGCGCCGACTACCTGCGCTACCTGTCGGTGGTCCGGGACAACATCCGCACCCAGGCCACCGCGCAGCGGGCCGCGGCGCAGTGGTCCCACCCGGAGCCGTCGGCGCTGGCGACCGTGCCGGGATCGCGCCGCCAGTGGGAGCGTGACCCGCACGACCCCGACTTCCTGGTGCTGCGCGCCGGTCGGCACCACGTGCCGCTGGCGACCGCCCTGCGGGTCAACGACACCGCCGACGAAATCGACCTGGAGCCGGTGTCGCACAGCGCATTACGCAGCCTGCTCGACACCCATCGCAGTGTGCGCGATGTGCCGACCGGAATCGACCTGACCAAGGTCTCCCGGATCACCGTGCTGGGCGCCGAAGACGAAGCGCGGGCGGCGCTGCGCGCCTGGGTCGCTCAGGCGGTGACCTGGCACGACCCGACCGTGCTCGGGGTCGCGCTGGTCACCCCGAATCTGGAGAGCCCGGACTGGTCCTGGCTGAAGTGGTTGCCGCACATCGACGTTCCGGGTGAGCTCGACGGGGTCGGGCCGGCCCGCTTCATGTCGACCAGCGCCGACGATTTGGTCGCCAGCCTGGGCTCGGCCCTTCTCGACCGTCCGGCGTTCACCGGCGAGCCGGCCGATGCGCTCCGTCACCTGCTGATCGTCATCGACGACCCCGACTACGACCTCAACGCGTCGACGCTGGCGCTGGGCCGGGCGGGCGTCACCGTCGTGCAGCGCAGCACCACGGCGCCGAACCGCGAGCAGTATTCGGATCCGGAAAAACCGATCCTGCGCGTCGCGGGGGGAGCCATCGAGCGCTGGCAGACCGGCGGCTGGCAGCCCTACATCGACAACGCCGATCAATTCGGCGTCGACGAGGCCGCACACCTGGCTCGCCAGTTGTCGCGCTGGGACTCCAACCCGACCCACACCGGCCTGCGCTCCGCGGCCACCCGCGGTGCCACGTTCACCACGATGCTGGGCATTTCGGATGCCTCCCAGCTCGACGTGCCCACGCTGTGGGCGCCGCGCCGCCGCGAGGACGAGCTGCGTGTACCGATCGGCGTCACCGCGACCGGTGAGCCGCTGATGTTCGACCTGAAGGACGAGGCCGAGGGCGGCATGGGCCCGCACGGGCTGATGATCGGTATGACGGGTTCGGGTAAATCCCAGACCCTGATGTCGATCCTGTTGTCGCTGTTGACGACTCACTCGGCCGATCGGTTGATCGTCATCTACGCCGACTTCAAGGGTGAGGCCGGGGCCGACAGCTTCCGTAACTTCCCGCAAGTCGTCGCCGTCATCTCCAACATGGCCGAGAAGAAGTCGCTGGCCGACCGCTTCGCCGACACGCTGCGCGGCGAGGTGGCGCGCCGCGAGACGCTGCTGCGGGAAGCGGGCCGCCGGGTCCAGGGCAGCGCCTTCAACTCGGTGGTGGAGTACGAGGCCGCCATCGCGGCCGGACACGACCTGGCGCCGATCCCGACGCTGTTCGTGGTCGCCGACGAGTTCACCCTGATGCTGGCCGACCATCCGGAATACGCCGAGCTGTTCGATTACGTTGCGCGTAAAGGTCGGTCGTTCCGCATCCACATCTTGTTCGCGTCGCAGACGCTGGATGTCGGCAAGATCAAGGACATCGACAAGAACACCTCCTACCGCATCGGTCTGAAGGTGGCCAGCCCCAGCGTTTCCCGTCAGATCATCGGTGTGGAGGACGCCTACCACATCGAGTCCGGCAAGGAGCACAAGGGCGTGGGCTTCTTGGTGCCCGCCCCGGGTGCGACGCCGATCAAGTTCCGCAGCACCTATGTCGACGGCATCTACGATCCGCCGCAGAAGGCCAAATCCTTTGTCGTGCCGTCTATCCCGGAACCAAAGCTGTTCACGGCCGGGCGCGTCGAACCCGATCAGGACACCGTCGTCACCGCCCCCGAGGAAGACGAATTCACCGGGCCGCCGCGCAAGCTGATCGCCACCATCGGCGACCAGCTGGCGGGCTACGGTCCGCGGGCGCCGCAGCTCTGGCTGCCGCCGCTGGACGAGCCGATCCCGTTGACCGCCATGCTGGCCCGCGCCGGCGTGCCGCCCCGGCAGTGGCAGTGGCCGCTCGGTGAGATCGACAAGCCGTTCGAGATGCGCCGCGATCCGCTGGTGTTCGACGCCGCCTCGTCGGCCGGAAACATGGTCATCCACGGTGGCCCGAAATCGGGCAAGTCGACCGCGCTGCAGACGTTCATCCTGTCCGCGGCCAACCTGCACTCGCCGCGTGAGGTCACCTTCTACTGCCTGGATTACGGCGGCGGCAAGCTGCGGGCGCTCGAAGACCTGGCGCACGTCGGCAGCGTGGCCTCGGCGCTGGAGCCCGAAAGGATCCGGCGCACCTTCGGCGAACTCGAGCAGCTGCTGCTGTCGCGGCAGCGCCGAGAGGCGTTCCGGGACAAGCATGGTGCGGCCCCCGACGACGGGTTCGGCGAGGTCTTCCTGGTCATCGACAACCTGTATGCGTTCGGCCGGGACAACACCGACCAGTTCAACACCCGAAACCCGTTGCTGGCCAGGGTCAGCGAGTTGGTCAACATCGGTCTTGCCTACGGCATCCACGTCGTCATCACCACCCCCAGCTGGCTCGAGGTGCCGTTGGCCATGCGCGACGGCCTCGGCTTGCGGCTCGAGCTCAAGCTGCACGACCCGCGGGACAGCAACGTGCGGGTGGTCGGTGCCCTGCGCCGGCCCGCCGAAGCGGTGCCGCACGACCAGCCGGGACGCGGATTGACCATGGCCGCAGAGCATTTCCTGTTCGCAGATCCCGAGCTGGACCAGGTGCCCGCGCTCAATGCGCGCTACCCGGGCGTCAGCGCGCCGCCGGTGCGCCTGCTGCCGACCAACCTGACGCCGGAAGCGGTCGGGTCGCTGTATCGCGGGCTCGAGCAGGTCGTCATCGGCCAGCGCGAGGAGGACCTCGCGCCGGTGGTGGTCAACTTCGCCGAGAACCCGCTGCTGATGGTGTTCGGCGACAGCAAGTCCGGGAAGACCACGCTGCTGCGCCATCTCATTCGCACGGTGCGGGAGCACTCCACGGCCGATCAGGTGGCCTTCACCGTGCTGGACCGGCGGCTGCACCTCGTCGACGAGCCGCTGTTCGCCGACAACGAGTACACCGCCAACATCGACCGCATCATCCCGGCGATGCTGGGGCTGGCCAACCTGATCGAGTCGCGCCGGCCACCGGCCGGCCTGTCACCCGGCGAGCTGGCCCACTGGCGCTACGCGGGCCACACCCACTACCTGATCATCGACGACGTCGACCAGATACCGGATTCGCCGGCGATGAGCGGCCCCTACGTCGGGCAGCGGCCGTGGACCGCGCTGATCGGATTGCTCTCGCAGGCCGCCGATTTGGGGCTGCGGGTGATCGTCACCGCGCGTGCCACCGGCTCGGGGCACGCGTTGATGACCAACCCGTTGCTGCGCCGGTTCAACGACCTGCAGGCGACCACCTTGATGCTCGCGGGTAACCCGCAGGACAGCGGCAAGATTCGCGGCCAGCGGTTCGGCCGGTTGCCCGCCGGGCGGGCGATCCTGCTGGGCGACAGCGACGCCCCGACGTACGTGCAGTTGGTCAACCCGTTGGTCGGGGAGTCCGTGATCGAGGGCGCTACAGACGGTTTCGCCCACTGATGTTTATCCAAGTCCGAAAAGGACCAGGAAAGGAGTAACCATGACCTTACGAGTGGTTCCCGAAGGTCTGGCCGCGACCAGCGCGGCGGTGGAGGCCCTGACGGCGCGGCTGGCGGCCGCGCATGCGGCGGCGGCCCCGGCGATCACCGCGGTGGTGCCGCCGGCGGTCGATCCGGTATCGCTGCAAACGGCGGTCGGATTCAGCGCTCAGGGCCAGGAGCACTCCGCGGTGGCCGCCCAGGGTGTCGAGGAGCTGGGCCGCGCCGGCGTCGGCGTCGGGCAGGCCGGCGCAAGCTATCTCGCGGGTGACACCGCAGCCGCGGCGACGTTCGGAATCGCGGGCGCCTGACGATGACCGCCCCCTTGGGACCCATCTGGATGGCTTCGCCACCCGAGGTGCATTCGGCGTTGCTCAGCGCCGGTCCAGGCCCGGGGCCGCTGTTGGCGGCCGCCGGCGCGTGGACCTCGTTGAGCACCCAATACGCCTCGGCGGCAGCCGAACTCAGTGGGCTGTTGGGGGAGGTCCAGGCCGGGGCCTGGGAGGGGCCGAGCGCCGAGCAGTATGTGGCGGCCCACCTGCCGTACCTGGCGTGGCTGCAGCAGGCCAGTGTCGACAGCGCGGGTGCGGCCGCGCAGCAAGAGGTCGCGGCGACCGCCTACGCGGCCGCATTGGCGGCGATGCCGACGCTGGCGGAACTGGCCACCAATCACACCGTGCATGGGGTGTTGGTAGCGACGAATTTCTTTGGCATCAATACCATTCCGATCGCGGTCAACGAGGCCGACTACGCGCGGATGTGGGTTCAGGCGGCCACCACCATGGGCACTTATCAGGCCGTGTCCGGTTCGGCCCTGGCCGCCGCGCCGCGCACCATGGCCGCGCCCGCCATCGTGAATCCCGGCGGCCAAGTCAACAGCCTGGCGTCCAACGCCACGCAGAACAGCCCCGGGGATTGGTGGCAGAACTTCATCCAGCAGCTGTCCAAGTTCTTCCAGGACTTCTTCCAGAACATCCAGCAGATGATGCAGAACTTCTTCTCGAATCTGCCCGCGTTCCTGGCCGCCAACGGACCGCTGCTGTTCTTCGTTGCCTACCAGGTGTTCTTCAACGCCGTCGGCTGGCCCACCTGGGGTGCGATCCTGACCGCACCGTTCCTGATCCCGCTGCTGCTGGGCATCGGGCTCAGTTCCCTGCTCACCACGCCGGTCGAGGCGGCGCCGGACGCCGCCCCCGCCGCCGTGACCCCCGTGCTGACGTCGAACAAGCCGCCGTCCATGCTGCCGGCGGTCGCGCTGGCCCCGACGGTGGCGACCCCGGCCGGAGCCCCGGCCAGCACGGTCGCCGCGGGTTCCGGTGCGCCCGCCGCGCCGGCGCCGGCGGCGGCTGCCGGCAACTTCGCCTACCTGATCGCCATGGGCGGTGAGCCGGACGCCGGCGTCGGACCCACGCTCGGTGGCCGCGGCGGGGCCAAGGCTCCTGCGGCTACCATCCCGGCGGCCGGCGCCGCGGCGGCGAGCCGCGCCGAATCCCGGGCCCGGCGCCGTCGGCGGGCCGCACTGCACGACCACGCCGACGAATTCGCGGACATGGACTCCGATTTCGGCGTCCCCCCGGACTTCGCCGACGACGAGGAGCTGGCCGCGGCCGTCACGTCCGCCCAGGGCGCCGGGACGCTGGGGTTCGCCGGAACCACGCAGCGGCAGAAAGCATTTCAGGCGGCCGGACTGACCAAGCTGGCCGACGACGACTTCGGCGGCGGCCCACGCATGCCAATGGTGCCCGGCACGTGGGAGCACGAAGCCGGTAATGGAACGGGCCCAACCGAGCCGGGGAAAGGGGGGTAAGGCACTCAGCCAGATGAACGTGAATTACCGGAACCCCAACGGACGCAACAGAAAGGAATCAACATGAGTATGTTGGACGCTCACATTCCGCAGTTGGTAGCCGCACAGTCGGCCTTCAGCGCCAAGGCGGCGTTGATGCGCAGCACGATCAGCCAGGCCGAGCAGGAAGCGATGTCGGCGCAGGCGTTCCACCAGGGCGAGTCCTCGGCCGCCTTCCAGGCCGCGCACGCGCGGTTCGTCGAGGTCGCCGCGCGGGTCAACACCCTGCTGGACATCGCCCAGGCCAACCTCGGGGACGCCGCCGGGACCTACGTGGCCGCGGACGCCGCCGCCGCGTCCGGCTACACCGCGTTCTGATCTCACCGCTACCAACCGCGAAAGGACTTGTCATGTCGCAGATCATGTACAACTACCCGGCGATGTTGAGCCACGCCGCCGACATGTCCGGCTACGCCGGCACCATGCAGGGGCTCGGTTCGGACATCGCCAGCGAGCAGGCCACGTTGTCCAACGCCTGGCAGGGTGACACCGGTATGACCTACCAGGTGTGGCAGGCCCAGTGGAACCAGGCGATGGAAAGCCTGGTGCGCGCCTACCAGTCGATGGCGAGCACCCACGAGGCGAACACCATGTCGATGCTGGCGCGCGACCAGGCCGAAGCCGCCAAATGGGGCGGTTAGTCCTCAGCTGAATGAACGCATCACCCAACGCCGTCGAGCTGACGGTCGATCACGCTTGGTTCATCGCGGAAACGATTGGGGCGGGGAGCTTTCCCTGGGTATTGGCCATCACCTCGCCCTATCGTGATGCGGCCGAACGCAACGCGTTCCTCGACCGTCAGAAGGCTGAGCTGGCCGAACTCGGGCTGGTCTCAGAAGGCGGACTCGTCAACCCCGCGGTCGCCGAGTGGATCAAAGTGGTGTGTTTTCCCCAGCGGTGGCTGGACCTGCGGTACGTCGGGCCCGCCAAGGACACCGGTGAGGGCGGCGGCGCCGAGTTGCTGCGCGGCGTCGTCGCACAGCGCACCGGTGTGGCGGGCAAGCCGTCGCTGACGGTCGTCGCGCTGCGCAGCGCGCAACTGATCACGTTCACCGCCATGGACATCGACGATCCGCGTGCGCTGGTGCCGGTGCTCACCGTCGGCCTGGCGCAACGGCCGCCCGCCAGATTCGACGAGTTCAGCCTGCCGACGCGGGTGGGTGCCCGAGCCGACGAACGGCTGCGTTCGGGGGCTCCGCTCGCCGAAGTCCTTGACTACCTGGGCATTCCGCAATCGGCACGAAGGGTGGTGGAATCGGTGTTCAACGGCCCGCGCAGCTACGTCGAGATCGTCGCCGGCTGCCACCGCGACGGCCGGCATTCCACCAGCGAGGTGGGAATGAGCATCGTCGACGCACGCGAGGGTCGGGTACTGGTCAGTCCGTCCCGCGCGTTCGACGGCGAGTGGGTCTCCACCTTCGCGCCCGGAACGCCCTTCGCGATCGCCGTCGCGATTGAACAACTGACCGCCCTGCTGCCAGACGCCGGATGGTTCTCCGAACACCGGTTAGCCCGAGACTTTTCCCTTTCAACACCGTCCGTCCAACATAGAGATAGAGAAGAGAGCACGATGTTCGAGCAACGGCCACAACACTTTTCGAGGGTCCGGTGACGTCCGGAACCGTCATGCCGATCGTCCGCGTGGCAATCCTCGCGGACAGCAGGTTGACGGAAATGGCCTTGCCCGCGGAGCTGCCGCTGCGTGAAATCCTGCCCGCCGTCCAGCGTCTGGTGGTTCCCGCCGCGACCAACGGTGACTCGGAAGACGGCGCCGCGGGTCGCGGCGCCGCCGAGATCGGCGCGGCGACGCAGCTGAGCCTGGCACCCATCGGCGGCGCGCCGTTCAGCCTGGACGCCAGCCTGGACACCGTCGGAGTCGTCGACGGCGACCTGCTGGCGCTGCAGGCGCTGCCGGTCGGTCCGGCCGCGCCCGGCATCGTCGAGGACATCGCCGACGCCGCCATGATCTTCTCGACCTCCCGGCTCAAGCCTTGGGGCACAACGCATATCCAGCGTGGCGCCCTGGCCGCGGCCATCGCGGTGGCGTTCCTGGCCACCGGGCTGTCGGTCACCTATCGGGTGGCCACCGGCGCGCTGCTGGGGCTGGTCGCCGTCAGCGCGGTCGCGGCGTTGACCGCGATCGTCGGCCTGCTGGTCACCGCGCGCTCGGCGCGCACCGGAATGGCGCTCTCGATCGCCGCGCTGGCTCCCATCGCCGCCGCACTCGCGCTGGCCGTGCCCGGCAGATTCGGCCCCGCCCAGTTGACGCTGGCCGCCGCCGGTGTCACCGCGTGGTCGCTGATCGCCTTGATGGCGCCCAGCGCCGAACGTGAACGCATCGCCGGCTTCTTCACCGCGACCGCGGTGGTGGGGGCCGGGGTGCTGCTGGCGGCCGGCGCCGAATTGCTCTGGCACCTCAAGCCGATCGCCATCGGCTGCGGGCTGATCGTGGCGGCGCTGCTAATCACCATCGAGGCGGCCCAACTGTCCGCACTCTGGGCGCGCTTCCCGCTGCCGGTCATCCCTGCGCCCGGGGACCCCACCCCGTCCGCACCGTCACTGCGGGTGCTCGAAGACCTGCCGCGCCGGGTGCGCATCAGCGATGCGCATCAGAGCGGATTCATCGCCGCCGCGGTGCTCCTCAGCGTCCTGGGTTCGGTCGCGATCGCGCTGCGGCCCGAGGCGCTCAGCGGTGCGGGCTGGTACGTGGTGGCGGCCACGGCCGCGACCTCCGTGCTGCGCGCTCGGGTGTGGGACTCGGCCGCGTGCAAGGCGTGGCTGCTCGCCCAGCCATTCCTGGCCGCCGGCGTGTTGCTGGTGCTCTACACCTCGACCGCACGCTACGCCGCCGCCCTGAGCGCGGTGCTGGTGCTGCTGGTGCTCGTGGCGGTGTGGATCGTGGTGGCGCTGAACCCGGGTATCGCTGCGCCGGAAAGCTATTCGCTGCCGGTTCGCCGGCTGGTGGGCTTCGTCGCGACCGGGCTCGACGCGTCGCTGATCCCCGTCATGGCGTTCGTGGTCGGTCTGTTCGGCTGGGTGCTCAATCGATGATTCGGCCGGCATCAGCCTGCTGCGCGGCGGTGTTGGCCTTGCTGCCCGCCGCCGCGACGTGGACGAGTCCGCCGGCATCCGCGATCACCCCGCCGACGGTCGATCCCGGTGCCGCGCCGCCCAGCGGGGCGCCGGGTCCCGGGCAGCCGATGGAGCAGCGCGGACCCTGCAGCACCTCCGGCGTCGTTCCCGGCAGCGATCCGGGCGCCATCACGCCCAGCCAGTCGATGCTGAATCTGCCTGCGGCATGGCAATTCTCGCGGGGCGAGGGCCAGCTGGTGGCCGTGCTGGACACCGGGGTTCGGCCGGGCCCACGGCTGCCCAACGTCGAACCGGGCGGTGATTTCGTCGAGACCACCGACGGGCTGACCGACTGCGACGGGCACGGCACGCTGCTGGCCGGGGTCATCGCCGGCCAGCCCTCGCCCGACGACGGCTTCTCCGGCGTGGCGCCCGCGGCGCGGGTGGTGTCGATACGGACGGCGTCGGCCAAGTTCTCGCCGCGGACACCGGGCGGTGATCCGATGATGGCGCGCGTGTCGGCGGAGGTATCGACGCTTGCCCGCGCGATCGTGCATGCCGCCGACCTCGGTGCGCGGGTGATCGACATCGGCTCAACCACCTGCATGCCAGTGGACCGGCCCGTCGATCAGGCCGCGCTTGGCGCCGCCGTCCGATACGCGGCGGTGGACAAGGACGCGGTGCTCGTGGCCGGCGCCGGCAACAGCGGGCCGACCGGGGCGAGCGGCGGCGGAACGTCGTGTGAATCCAATCCGCTCACCGACCTGAGCCACCCGAACGATCCGCGGAACTGGGCCGGCGTCACGTCGGTGTCCATCCCGTCGTGGTGGCAGCCGTACGTCTTGTCCGTGGCATCGCTGACCCCGGACGGCCAGCCGTCGAAATTCACCGTGGCGGGGCCGTGGGTGGGAGTCGCGGCGCCCGGCGAACGCATCGTGTCGATCGGCAACGCCGACGGCGGCGGGCTGGCCAACGGCCTGCCCGACGAGCACCAGCAGCTCGCGGCCCTCAGCGGAACCGGTTATGCGGCCGGCTATGTGGCCGGTGTCGCCGCGCTGGTTCGCAGCAAGTATCCCGACCTGAACGCCACCGCGGTGCTGCATCGCATCACCGCGACCGCGCACAACGGCGCACGCGACCCGTCGAACGTGGTCGGCACCGGCAGCGTCGATCCCGTGGCCGCCCTGACCTGGCAACTGCCCGCCGGTAACCAGCCCGGCGCGGCGTCGGTGAAGCCGGTGTCCGTGCCGCCGGCCCCAGCGCCCAAGGACACCAAACCGCGGACCGTCGCGGTGGCCGGCACCGCCGCGCTGGCCGTGCTGGTCGCGGTGGCCGGCGCTGTCACCGCTATCACCGCACGCCGACGAAAGGACCCCACCCCGTGAGCACGCATCGGATACCGACTCCCGGGAGCGGTCGAATCACGTTGGCGCTGCTGGCCATTGTGCCCGCAGTGATGGCCTACCCGTGGCGAACGCCTCGCGACTATTGGCTGCTGGGCATCGCGGCCGCCGTCGTGATCGTGTTGTTCGGCTGGTGGGGCGGTCTGCATTTGACCACCATCTTGCGCCGCCGCCTGGCGATGATCGGACGCGGCAACGCCGTCCCGGCGGCCACCTCTGACACGGCGGCGACCGCTTTGATTCGCCTCGGTGCTCCGGAGGACGACTCCGATGTGCTGCCGCTCCCGCTGATCGCGAGCTACCTGGACCGCTACGGCATCCGGGCGGACAAGATCCGAATCACCAGCCGCGACAACGCCGCCGACGCGTCACGCCGGGAGACCTGGATCGGGCTCACCATCTCGGCGCCGGACAACCTGGCCGCGCTACAGGCCCGCTCGCCGCGGATCCCGTTGCGCGAGACTGCTCAGGTCGCGGCCCGCCGGTTGGCCGATCAGCTGCGGGAGATCGGTTGGGAAGCCACTACCGTCGCGGCCGACGACGTCCCCCGGCTGCTGACGTCCAACCCCCGCGAGAGGTGGCGCGGCGTGCAGCGTGGCGCCTCGGATTACCTTGCGGCATACCGGATTCAGCTGAACGACGCGCTGCCGGAGACGCTGGAGGCGATCCGGGCGTATGCCGCGCGCGAAACCTGCACCGCACTCGAGGTTGCCGGCGACAAGGGCGGGCTGACCGTCGCCGTGGCCTGCGCGTTCCAGACCGAGGCCGCCCCGGACGGCAAGGCACCGGTGGACGGGCTGACCCCACAGCGCGGAAACCACCTGCCCGCCTTGACCGCACTGGACCTGTTGTCCACGTACCGGTTGGACGGCCACACCGCCGCGCCGGACGACCTGCTCGCGCAGCTGCACTGGCCGACCCTGACCGGCGCGGCCCACCGAGGCCGGCACCGCGAAACCGGTGCCGGCCCCCAGAGCGCCGACACCGTCGAGGCGGTCAGAACATGACCTCCTGCAGGAACGCGGTCATCCGGCGCAGGTAGTCCAGCTGACTCACGTGCATCACGTGGCTGCCCGGAAACCAGTGCAGCGCACAGCGATCCCAGTGCTGCCATAGCTTGACGGCATGGTCGGGCGGCGCCATCCGGTCGCCGAGCCCGGTGATGATCATCCGGCGGTCCCGGGGCACCAGCGGCCGGTAGTTCAGCGGGCAGTGGTACGCCAGCCCGGCCGCCAGGTCGTCGTGGCTGATGCCGGAGAGGCGCAGGCCCAGCCGGACCAGCTTGTTCGCCGGGAACCATTCGTCGAACAGCGTCGACGGGGTGACCACCGGACAGTTAGGGATCACGGCCTCGAGCCGATGGTCGGCCGAGGCCACCAGCGCCGAGGTGTAACCGCCCAGCGAAATGCCGGTGAGCGCGATGCGATCGACCCCGGCGTGACTCAAATAGTCGATGATGGAACGAAAGTCGTGCACGGCCTGGGCCATGGCCTCGGCGAAGCCGCTGATTCCACTGGCGAAGTAGCCGAAACCGCTGAAGGGCGAATACTTTTCGGCTCGGTTGCCGTGAAAGGGCAAGGTGTACATCAGCACGTCGTAACCGGCCCGGTAGTACCAGGGCAACGAAAAGAACCGCCCGTTGGCCAAATACGACGATCCCATGAAGCCGTGGATCACGCACAATGTGGGACGGGGGCCGTCGTCGTGGCGCCAGTGCTGCGCGCGCACCATGTTGTTGGATCTCCAGGTGCCCCACCGCGTGCGCATGGCGGGATTGATGGCGGTGAAGCTGCTCGGGAACGCGATGTTGTCGACCGTGCCGTGCGCGATCCACTCCGCCAGCGGGCTGGCCCGCCGCGACGTCACCCGCGGCAGTTCGGTGGGCGGCGGGAAGGACCGGGTCGGGTCTTGTGCCGCGCCCAGCTCCGCGTAGAAGTCGAGGTTGCCGCGCTCGGTGGCGGAATGGGATTGCCGCAGCGTGCCGGCGACTACGAACGGCGCCACCGTCGTGGTGAGCAGCGAGGCCACCCAGGTGCGCAGGGCCAGATCGCCGAGGGCCGATGCCTCGACTACCATTCGCTGGCGGGGCGACAACGCCGAGTGGGGGGGTAAACCGCCGGCGCCGGCCGGCAGATCGGCGCCGGGGACGTCCGGGACGGGGATGGGCGGGTCGATCGGATCTGAGTCGGACGCCACGAACGCCGATGGTAGCCCGGCGGGCACGCGTCTTCCGGGGGTTTCGACCGGTTTCGGCCGTCGCGGCGATATCCCGGGACCATTCGGGCCGCGTCGGCGCACCATAGGAGTTATACGGTTTGCTATCGGCCGGCTAGCGGCGGCGTGAGGATCGGGAGGATCGATATGTGGGATCCGGACGTCTATCTGGCCTTCGCCGACCATCGCGGCCGACCCTTCTACGACCTGCTGTCGCGGGTGGGCGCCGAGCGGGCGCGTCGTGTGGTCGATCTCGGTTGCGGCCCCGGTCACCTGACGAAATATCTGGCCCGGCGCTGGCCCGACGCGGTGGTTGAGGCGATGGACAGCTCACCGGAGATGGTGGCCGCCGCCAAGGAGCGCGGCATCGACGCCGTCATCGGCGATCTGCGCGATTGGAAGCCCAAACCCGACACCGACGTAGTGGTCAGCAACGCGGCCCTGCACTGGGTGCCCGAGCATGCCGACCTGCTGTTGCGCTGGGCGGGGCAGCTGTCGTCCGGATCGTGGATCGGCGTCCAGATGCCGGGCAACTTCGAGTCGCCGTCCTACGCCGCTGTGCGCGCCCTGGCCCGGCGGGAGCCGTACGCAAAGCTACTGCGCGACATACCATTTCGGGTCGGCGCGGTGGTCCAGCCGCCAGCACACTACGCGAACCTGCTGCTCGACGCGGGATGCAAGGTCGACGTCTGGGAGACCACCTATCTGCACCAGCTGACCGGCGAGCACCCGGTGCTGGAATGGATCACCGGCACGGCGCTGGTCCCGGTGCGCGAACGGTTGGACGACGAGGCGTGGGAGCAGTTCCGTGAGGAGCTGATCCCGCTGCTGAGCGACGCCTACCCGCCCCGCTCCGACGGCACGACGATCTTCCCGTTCCGCCGGGTGTTCGTCGTCGCCGAGGTCGGGGGCGCGAGCCGCTCAGCTGGGTAGCCCCAGCAGCGGCGCGGCCCGGCGGTAGCGCTCGACCGACTCGTCGGAGCGATGGTCGGCCTGCTGTTGCAGCATCGGCGCCGGCGTCCAGGCCCAGCGCCACGCGGACGGTGGCCACGGTCGCGGTCAGGTTGCGTTTGCGTCATCCTGAGCGCAACCGGCTCGCGATCTAGCGCTGCGTGGGCTTGCCTTCTTCGATGCCGCGGTCGGCGGCGATGCCCGAGCGGGGGGTCGGCTTCGATCGATGGATCTGCAGATAGGTTTCGGTGTACCGCGCGGAGATGCGGGTGCCGGCGAACTCCGACGGGATGACATCGCCGGTGCGCTGACGCCAATCATGAAGCCGCACAGCAAGGTTGGCCGCGACCTCGTCCGCCTCGGCCCCGTCTTCGGTCAGCAGGTTGGTGGTCTCGGTGGGGTCGGCGCGTAGATCGTAGAGTTCACGCTCGGGTCGCGGCGACTTGACGAACGGCGCGACGGCCAGCCCGGACGGGCTCTCCTCGATGTCCAGCGGCAGATCCAGCAGCGGTCGCGGCACGTAGTTCTCGATGTAGCTGTAGTCCTTGGTGCGAATCGCGCGGATCGGATCGAACGAGTCGTGGTAGGTCTTCATGGTGTAGACGTGATCGCGCACCGGTGCGCCCGGGGGATCCGGCTGCAGCAGAACGGGCGCGTGCGAGACACCGTCGACATCGGCCGGGGCGTCAATTCCCAACAGCCCCAACAACGTCGGGACCAGGTCGACCGCGCTGAACAGCTCGTCGTAGACACGGGGCCCCACGGTCCGGTTGGTGGGCGGCCGAATGATCAGCCCGATGCCGGTGCCGGCGTCATACAGCGTGGATTTCGCTCGGGGGAACGCGGGGCCGTGGTCGGTGAAGAACACCACCCAGGTGTTGGCGTCCAGACCGGTGTCGGCCAGCGCGTCCAACAGCTTTCCCACCGCGGCGTCGGCGGTGCTGATGGCCCCGTAGAAGTCGGCGAGGTCGCCACGCACCTCGGGGGTGTCGGGCAGGTAATCGGGCGGATCCACCTCGGCGCTGTCGGCCGGCGTGTAGCGGTCCCGCGGATAGGGCCGGTGCGTCTCGAAGAAGCCGGCGGTCAACAAAAACGGCTGTCCGACAAGGCCGTCAGCGCTTTGCCGCAGCCACTCGTCGGCCCGCTCGGCCACGTAGTCGCAGTAGGAGTTCGACACGTCGAACTCGTCGAAGCCCAACCGCTTCGGGTAGGAGGTCTCGTGCTGCATGCCGAAAAGGGCTGAGTACCAGCCGGATTCGGACAATATTTGAGGCAGGGTGCGGATCCCGTCACGGTATTCCCAGCCGTGGTGGGCAAGGCCGATGAGGCCGTTGTTATGGGGGTAGCGGCCGGTGAACAGCGATCCGCGCGACGGTGAGCACAGCGGAGCGGTCGTGTGCGCCCGGGTGAACAGGATCCCCTCGGCCGCAAGGCGGTCCAGACGCGGGCTCGACACGTCGGTGTGGCCGTAGGCGCCGAGGTAGCGGCCCAGGTCGTGCCAGTGCACGATCAGCACGTTGTCCTGAGAGCTTGTTTTCCGTTGTTTCTCCGCTATGTCGCCCGGCGTCAATGGCGTCACCTCTCACATTGCCTTGCGACCGGCGACGTTACCGCAACTTCCCTCCGTGTTTCCTGAGTGCCGACGCGTCAGGGCGCCGGCAGCCGGCCCCATCGGTTCTCGCAGACGAATTCCGACAGCGGTCGCGCGACGGCCCACCCGTCCAGCTCCAGCGCCGGGCGGTCGGGGAACTCGGGCACCGGCCCCAGGCACAGGATGGCCACCGGTTCGGCGCCGTTCGGCATCTCCAGCAGAGCCGCCAGCCGTTGCGGATCGAACAGCGACACCCAGCCCATGCCGAGGCCCTCGGACCGGGCCGCCAGCCACAGGTTCTGGATCGCGCAGGACACCGACGCCAGGTCCATGTGCGGGAGAGTCCGCCGGCCGAACACGTGCGCGTCGCGGCCGTCGCCCAGCGCCACCACGAACAGCTCCGCGCACTCGAGGATGCCCTCGACCTTGAGCGCCAGGAACTCGTCGGCCCGCTCGCCCAGGGCTTCCGCGGTGCGCGGACGTTCCTCGTCGACCAGGGCGTGAATGCGCCGCCGCAGCGCGGTGTCGGTGATGCGGATGAAGCGCCACGGTTGCATCAACCCGACGCTGGGCGCCGCGTGCGCGGCCTGCAGCAGGCGCGCCAGCACGGCCTCGTCCACCACCGCGCCGGGAACGAACCGGCGCATGTCACGGCGTTCGTAGATGACGCGATAGACGGCCCGCCGCTGTTGCGGGCTGAACGCGTCATCGGTCACGTCAGCCATCGTAGGAAATCCGCGTTAGCGTGGAGCCTGCCAACGCCTGAGCGCCTGGTGAATCCCCAGGAAGGGAGCGGTTTTCCATGAAGCCTTCCGATGTATTCGAGCAGCTCGGCATCGATGCCGCCGGCCGCAGTTATGGCGAGCCCTATCAGACCCCGGACGGCACCACCGTCATCGTGGTGACCAAACCGCTGGGGGTGTTCGCCATCCGCGACGGGCAGGCCTCCTGGACGCCGGCGGTGGACGGGGGCCGCATCGCCCTGATCGGCGTGATCACCGGCCTGCTGGCTGCGGTGATCGGCAGCCTGGCGGTGCTGCGGCAGCCGCCCTGGCCGCGCATCACGATCAGGGACTATAGGTAACTCCGACCGCGCGGAACACGTAGTCCGGCGGCATGTCGAACGCCAGCGAGCGCCGGGGCAGGCCGCCGAGCACGTCGTCGGGAATGGCGACCTTGTAGTGCAGCGACAGCTCGCCGCTGAATTTCTCGTCGACCTCGGACACGTCGACGTCGACCTGCAGTCCGGTCGACGAGATCTCCACCTGCGCCGCGCCGGTCTGTGGCGCGTTCCACCGCACGTTGACGGTCGGGCCGGCCAGCCGGGGCAGCATCGACAGCGTGGCCAGCACCCGCTCCGAGGTGAAGACCAGCGAACCGGTGTAACTGGCGACGCTGTGCGGCAGTCGCACGCCGGGGATGGTGCCGCTGAACCGCCGGGTCACAGCGACGTAGTCGGCGAGGTAGGTGATGCCCTCCGACTCGAGCTGGGCGTGCAGCTCATCGGGCAGCTTGCCGATGCCGAACAACCTACGGACGAAGACGGCCATATCGACAGTATGACCGCGCCCGCATGACACCGCGACGCTGCTGGTATCGGTTGGTTATGACTCGCCCCAGGACGCCGGTGGCCCTGTGCTTCGCGGTGCTGGCCGCCGCCGTGTACGCGATGATGTGGGCGGGCTACTGCCGGCACTGGACCTGGCTGCACCGGATGGACTGGTCGTTGCTGAACGCGGCCCGCGACATCGCGCTCAAACACCCGCTGTGGCTGCGGTTTTGGGAAGGCGTGTCGTATGCGCTGGGTCCGGCCCCGATGTCCGCGCTGGGCATCGCGATGACGGTGCTGGCCCTGGTGATGCGCAACGTGCGGGCCGCGCTGGTGCTGGTTCTGGCGTGTGGGCCGCTCAACGAGTTCGCGACCGCCGCGGCCAAGGCCCTGGTCAACCGGCCGCGTCCGGCGACCATGCTGGTCGCCGCGCCGTCCACCTCGTTTCCGTCCGGGCACGCCCTGGAGGCGACGGCGGCCCTGCTGGCCGTGTTGTGCTTCTTCTTTCCGATGATGAACGGATTGATCCGCGGCATCGCGGTCGCGGTGGTGGCGGCGTCGCTGCTGGCGGTCGGCATCTCCCGGGTGGCGCTGAACGTGCACTACCCGTCCGACGTGCTGGCCGGCTGGTCGCTGGGATACCTGTATTTCCTGTTGTGCCTGCACATTTTTCGGCCGCCGGTTAGGTCGTCCACCGGCCCGGAGCGCGCGATCGTGCCCTAACAACGCTGTCGCGGTGAGCATTTGGGTCACGGCGCGGTGACCTAACCGGGGCTAAACCTTTACTTGACCCTGACCATGTGTCCGTTTGACGATGGAGTGCATGCACCGACTGGTCACTTCGCTGTGCGCCGCGGCGTGCGTAATCTTCGCCTCGGTGGTGCTCGCGCCGATCAGTGCCGCCGCCGGCGCCCCCTGGTTCGCGAATGCGGTTGGCAATGCGACCCAAGTGGTTTCGGTCGTGAGCACCGGCGGTTCCAACGCGACCATGGAGATTTTCCAGCGCACCGGCACCGGCTGGCAGTCGCTGCGGTCGAACATTCCCACCCACGTCGGGTCGGCGGGCATGGCGCCGCAGGCCAAGAGCGGCGTTCCGGCCACCCCGATGGGCGTGTACAGCCTGGACTCCGCGTTCGGCACGGCGCCGAACCCCGGCACAGGGCTGCCCTACACCCAGGTCTCCGGCGGCAATTACTGGTGGAGCGGCGACGACCACAGTCCCACCTTCAACTCCATGCAGGTGTGCCAGAAGGCGCAGTGCCCGTTCAACACCGGCGACAGCGAGAACCTGCAGATCCCGCAGTACAAGCACGCCGTCGTGATGGGCGTCAACAAGAACAAGACCCCGGGTGGGGGAGCCGCGTTTTTCTTCCACACCACCGACGGGAAGCCCACCGAGGGCTGCGTGGCCGTCGACGACGCTCAGCTGGTGTCGATCATGAAATGGCTGCGGCCCGGCGCGGTCATCGCCATCACCAAGTAGCTTGTCAGTCCGCGGCGATGGCGCGGCCGGGTTTGAGGGTGAAGTTCAGGCCCTCCAAAGACATTGTGGCGTCGTAGGTTCGGTCGTAACCGGTGCCGCTGATCTTCCAGCCGGCATCGGTGCGACGGTAGGTGTCGCGGTAGAACGCGGCGCCGATCAACATGAAGTTGAAGTCGGCGACCATGACCCGGTCCTGCAGATACCAACTGCCCGTTGCGGTGTCGCCGTCGACGGTGATGTCCGGATGTGTCACCCGGTGTTCGGTGATGACGTTGGCGGGCAGCGACGTCCGCATGTACTCCACCAGGTCGGCCCGGTTGGTGAAGTGCAGCTCGTTGCCGATCGACGGCCCGTAGTCGGCCTTGATGTCTTCGGCCAGGGTGTCGGTGAAGTCGTCCCAATGCTTGGTGTCCAGCGCGCGCAGATACCGGTATTTGACTTGCTTGATCGCTTCGATATCGGCGAGATCGTCGAGGGTCATCAGGTCATTGCAGCACACGGAAAATGCGAACCATGAGGCGGTCGGACGGTGGGCCACCAGACTTAGACCAGCGCGAATCCGCGCGGCGTGTCGTGTGCGTGGTTTACCTGTCGCGGTACCCCTGGTCCTCGGAGAGGTAGCGGGTGACCATGTCGACGAGGGCACGTCGCTCCAGGCTCCAATCGATGGCGGCGCCGGTGACCATCTGGGCCAGCACCACACCGCGCAGCGTGGCCCAAATGACCTCGGCCACACCGGCATAGGCCGGATCGGTGGTGATCAGTCGCCCCAGCTGGCCCACCGCGGAGTTCATGTCGAGCAGGTGGCGCCGCGACGACGGGTCCGGGCCGCCGCGGGTTTCGCGCAGTATTTCGAAGGCGGCCATCGACGTCGGGCTGCTGTAACAGCTCCACGCGGTGTCGACGACGACCTCGATGCGCTCGCGCAGCGGCAGCTCGCTGACGTCGGCCGACGACAGGCTGTCCACCAGCCGGGCCACCCCGTCGTCCACCACGGCCATCAGCAGCCCGTTGCGATCGCCGAAGTGGTACTGGATGACTCCCCACGTCACGCCGGCGCGTTCGGCCACGTGCTTGGCGGTGGCCGCGGAGAATCCCTCCTCCACGATGCAGCGGACCGTCTCATCGATGATTTTCGCCCGGGTGTCGTCGCCGCGCTTGCGTGGCGCGGTGGTTCTCCGGGTGGGGCCAACCGGGCGATCGGGGGTCTGGCCAGCGACGATGGACATTGTTGACTTTATAACATAGTCAAGTCTATTTTTGGGGCGTGAGCAGCCCCTCGCGATACGCGCAATTGTCCCGTGACGAACTCGTTGTCCTGGTCCCCGAACTGCTGCTGATCGGGCAGCTGATCGACCGGTCCGGGATGGCTTGGTGCATCTCCTCATTCGGCCGCGACGAGATGGTGCAGATCGCCATCGAGGAGTGGGCGGGCTCCAGCCCGATCTACACCCGGCGCATGCAGAAGGCCCTGAACTATGAGGGCAACGACGTGCCGACGATCTTCAAGGGCCTGCAGCTCGACATCGGCGCCCCACCGCAATTCATGGATTTCCGGTACACCGTGCACGACCGCTGGCACGGCGAGTTCCACCTCGACCACTGCGGCGCCCTGCTCGACGTCGAGCCGATGGGCGAGCAGTACGTGTTCGGCATGTGCCACACCATCGAGGACCCGACCTTCGACGCCACCGCGATCGCGACCAACCCCCGCGCCCAGGTGCGCCCCATTCATCGCCCGCCGAGGACGCCGGCGGACCGGCATCCGCACTGCGCGTGGACCGTCATCATCGACGAGTCCTACCCGGAGGCGCAGAGCATCCCGGCCCTGGACATCGTGAGCCGAACCCGCGCTGCGACATGGGAACTCGACCCCATCGACCCGTCGGACGAGGGGCAGGCGGATTACTCCGGCCCGTTGCTGTCCGATTTCGACTTCGCCGCCTTCTCGCATTCGGCGCTGGTACGGATGGCCGACGAGGTGTGCCTGCAGATGCACCTGCTGTACCTGTCGTTCGCGATCGCGGTGCGGGCGCGGGCCGCCGACGACGACGAGGCGGTCTCGGTGTGCACCAAGGGCCTGACCGGCATCGCGGGCGTGGCCGCCGAGCGCATTCACCGGGCGCTGAAACTGCCGGGCGGCGCCGAAGGCGTGCTGCGCGTCCTGCAGCTGCACCCGCTGCTCAACCCCGCGGGCTACGTTGTGGCCGAGACGGAATCGAACCGTCTGCACGTCCACCCGTCCGCGGCCCATGACGACGAATCCTGGATCTCGCTGTGCTCGCCGGAATCCGTGCGGCCGCTCCAGGCGATCGCCACCGCGGTGGAACCGCGCATCGAGGTTCGAGTTAGCGGTACGGCCGCCGACTGGACGGCCGAACTGGTCGAAACCGACACTCCGACCGAGGAACTGCCAGAGGTTTCCGTGGTCAGAGTCAGTGGGGGAGCGACATTCCAGTTCGAGCCCAGGCGTTCGCTGCCGCTGACGGTGCTGTAACACAAAGCTTTTTGTCAAGGGGTTTTCGGTACCGCTTCGGTGACGCAAGGGCATCGAGCGGATACCAATGACATTGCGAAGCATCGGCTTTCCGCGTGTCCGCGGCTATCGTTAACGCTGGCCACCGACCCCTATAGACGAGGTTTTCGCTCTATGTACGACCCACTCGGGTTGTCGATCGGGACCACGAACCTGGTCGCTGCGCGTAATGGAAGCCCACCGGTTAGCCGCCGGTCCGTGCTCACCCTTTACCCGCACTGTGCACCGAAAATCGGTGCACCCGAAGAGAACCCGTACCTGACCGAGCCCGGCGTACCCATGAAGGGCTTTATCGAGCGCATCGGTGATTCCGTCGCGCTGGTGTCACCCGACGGTTCCGCGCACGACCCGGAGCTGCTGACGGTGGAGGCGCTGGACGCGATGGTGCTTGCGGCCGGCGCGGACGCGGCGTGCTCGGAGATTTCGATCGCCGTGCCGGCGCATTGGAAGCCCGCGACCGTGCAGGCGTTGCGGGACGCCCTGCGAACGCATCTGGGCTTCGTGCGAAGCGGCATGGCGCCCCGGCTGGTCTCTGACGCGATCGCATCGGTGACCGCGGTGAAGTCGGAGCTCGGTCTTCCCGACGAAGGCGTGGTGGGGTTGCTCGACTTCGGCGGCAGCGGCACGTCGGCCACCTTGGTCAGTGTCGCCGGGGACTTCGAACTCGTCAGCGCCACAATGCGTTACCCGGCGTTGTCCGGCGACGAGATCGACCAGGAGTTGCAGCTGCGCGCCTTCGAGGAGCTGGGCCACGGCAGCGGCCTCGACCCGGCCAGTACCGCCGGGGTCGGCCAGCTCATCGAACTCAGGGAGCAATGCCGCGCGGGCAAGGAGCGGCTCTCCACCGAGATGGCCACCGACATCACCGCCGTGCTGGGCGGGCGCAGTTGCAGCCTGACGTTGACCCAGGACGACCTCGAAGAGCTGATCCAGGACCGGCTGACCGGTTTCATCTACGCCTTCGATGACATGCTGGTGCGCTATCGCAAGAGCTGGTCGGACCTCGCCGCGGTGGTCACGGTCGGTGGCGGCGCCCGCATTCCCCTTGTCACCGAACGACTTTCGATGCACGGCCGCACGCCGATCCTGACGCCGTCGCAACCGGCCCTGGCGGCGGCCAGCGGGGCGCTCATCCTGGCCTCGCGCGGCGGCGAACTGGATCTGCGCACGCGGACGTCGATAGGGCTGCTCGCTTCGGCCGACGCGACCGGTGACGTCGTCGACCTGGGCGCCGGCGACGTGCTGGTGATCGACGACGAGGCGCTGACCGATCGTGAATTGGCTTGGTCGCAGACCGAATACCCCGGCGATCTGCGGATGCGGTTCGGTGGCGAAACCTACGACGAGGATGGTCCGGCCGGCTGGTCGATGCGGCTCAACGTCATCGAACCACCGCGCGAACGCCGGCCCTGGCTGCGGCTTCGGTTCTCCCAGTTGATCATCGGCATGTCGGCCGTCGTCGCGATGACAGCGATCGGCGGGGTGGCCTACACGCTGACCGGGATAGAAAACCGTCCGGCCCCGCCACCGCCCTCCGTCGCGCCGCTGCCG
The DNA here is from genome assembly GCF_054660795.1 of Mycobacterium sp. MUNTM1. Taxonomy (NCBI): domain Bacteria; kingdom Bacillati; phylum Actinomycetota; class Actinomycetes; order Mycobacteriales; family Mycobacteriaceae; genus Mycobacterium; species Mycobacterium sp. MUNTM1. Next base: position 129 of record NZ_BAAGDE010000061.1, on the reverse strand, counting down.
GCGCCTCCGGCCAACTCGGTGGCGCCGCGTCCGGTGGCACCGCCACCGCCCACGGCGGTACCGCCACCGCCACCGCCGCCCCGCGCGCCCCCCAGACCCCGCACGGCGCCGGCGCCCCGGTCGCCGACG